>NZ_JBHWZO010000226.1:0-10640 GCF_042728455.1 Promicromonospora sp. NPDC060204 | reverse complement strand
GCTCGCGGACGGCACGCGCGACGCGCACCGACTCGGGCTCGAAGTCGCCGTCCGGCGGCATGCTCATGGGCGCCATCCTGCCAGGAACCAGAATGGGATACCATTTTTCCATGCCCTCCGCCCGACGCCGTCCGCGAGTCATCGCGTGCGTAATCACCGGCATGCTGCTGGCCGGGTGCGGAGCGGCGACCCCTGCGGCATCACCTGCGACGACGGCCCCGCCGACCGCGGCGCCGTCCCCCGCCACGCCGTCGCCCACCACGCCGTCCCCAACCGCTCCGTCCCCAACCACTCCGTCCCCCACCGCTCCGAAGCTCCTGCTCGTCACGCAGGCCGACCGCGACTCGGTCGCCGTCGTCGACCCCGGCGACCGCGACGGGTCGGCCGTCGTCGACGAGGTCACCGTCGGCGCGGCCCCGTGGGACGTCGCGGTGCACGCCGAAACGGGCCGCGCCTTCGTCTCCACGGCCCAGGGCGTGGCGGTCGTGGACCTCGCCGCGGGCGAGCGGACCGACCTGGTCGGGTACGCGCACCGCCCGGCCCGGGTCGCCTACGGCGAGTACCGCCCCGGCGGCCTCGGGCTCGCGGTCTCCCCCGACGGCGGCACCGTGTACGTGGCAGTGAGCACCGGGGACGCGGCGTTCCTCGAGGTGGTCGACGTCGCCGACGGCGAGGTCGTGGGCTCCGTCCCCGTCGGACGGCGGCCGTTCGACGTCCTCGTGAGCGCCGACGGCAGCGAGGTCTACACGATCGACCACGACGGGTTCACCGTCACCGTCGTCGACACCGAGACGCTGGACGCCCGTCCGATCCAGGTCGCGCCGTTCGGCACCGAGGGCGGCCTCGCGTCGTTCGAGAAGCCGCACTACGCCGTGCTGGACCCCGACGGCGACCTGCTCCTGCCCTACCAGGGGCGGGCGCTCGCCCGCGTCGACCCGGACTCCGGCGAGGTCACGACCACGGGCCTCGCCGCGGACACCCACCAGCACGGCGTCGCCCGCGCGGACGACGGCACGCTGGTGATCGCCGGGAACGGCCCGTTCGGCAACGCCGACAGCGGCGCGAGCATCGAGGTGGTCTCCCCTACGGGCGACTCGACGGTGCTCCCGACCGACCGGCGCCACGAGACCGTGGCGATCTGGCAGGACGCGGACGCCGCGTTCGGCGTCCTGGCCGGCGGGTACACGCAGGACGGCGCCTGGGACGGACTGACGGTCCTGCCGCTGGAGACCGCCCTCGACGGCGCCGACGAGTCGTACGAGATCCGCGTCCCGGGCCGCCCACAGGCGGTCGTCCCGGTCACGCTGCCGAGCTAGCGAAAGACAGGCTAGCGAAAGACACGCTGGCGAGAGACGCGCCGGCGAACGAACAGAGAGAGGCACCCGATGAGCACCACCACGCCCAGCCCCGCCGCACCCGGTCCGGCTACCGGCCCGGTCACCGGCCCGGTCACCGTGCTGCGCGACGTACGCCCCTGGGGCGGGGAGCGCAGCGACCTGCACGTCGCGGACGGCGTGATCACCGCCGTCGTCCCGCACGACGCGGCGGCGCACGCGGACAGCACCGCGCCCGGCGTCGTCGACGGCGGCGGGCTGCTCGCGCTGCCCGGCCTGGTCAACGCGCACGCGCACGTCGACAAGTCGTGGTGGGGCAAGCCGTGGGTGAGCTACGGCGGGGAGCCGGGCACGCAGGGCCGGATCGCGCACGAGCGCGCGCACCGCGACGAGCTCGGCATCCCGGGCGTCGACGTGACGCTCGCCGTGCTGCGCGAGTCCGTCCGCACCGGCACCACCGCCGTCCGCTCGCACGTCGACGTCGACCTGGGCGTGGGGCTGCGCGGCATCGAGGTGGTGCGCGAGGCCGTCGCCGCGCTGGGCGGCGCGGTGCACGCCGAGATCGTGGCCTTCCCGCAGGACGGCGTGCTGCGCCGCCCGGGCGTGCTGGACCTCCTCGACCAGGCGGCGGCCGCAGGGGCCGAGCACATCGGCGGCCTCGACCCGGCGTCCATCGACCGCGACCCCGTGGGCCAGCTCGACGGCCTGTTCGCGATCGCGGAGCGACGCGGCGTCGGCATCGACGTGCACCTGCACGACGGCGGCGAGCTGGGCGCGTTCCAGATCGAGCTGATGATCGACCGCACCCTGCGGTCCGGCCTGCAGGGCAAGGTCAACGTGGCGCACGGCTTCGCCGTCGGCCAGCTCGCCGGCTCCCGCCAGGCCGACCTCGTCGCGGCGATGGGCGACGCGGGCATCACGATGACCACGGTCGCGCCGATCGGCGCCGCGCCCCTGCCGCTGCACGCGCTGCGCGCCGCCGGCGTCGCCGTCGGCCTGGGCACGGACGGCATCCGCGACCTGTGGTCCCCGTACGGCACCGGGGACCTGCTCACGCTGACCACGCAGCTCGCGCGCCTGTCCGGCTTCCGCCGCGACGAGGACCTGGTCACCGCGGCACGGATCGCGTCGGCGGACGCCGCCCGGTTCGTCGGCCGCGCGACGCACGACCTGGTCGTCGGCGCGCCCGCCGACGTCGTGCTGGTCGACGCCCAGAACGTGCCCGACGCCGTGGTGCGCGCCCCGCGCCGCGCCCTCGTGGTCGCGGCCGGCCGCGTCGTCGCCCGGGACGGCGAGGTCCTGGTCTGACGTCGGGCTCGGCGTCACCCTCACCCCCGCATTGATCGAACCAATCGCCCCCTCACCGCCGTCCTGACCTTGACCCGCAGCGCCCCCGTCCGTAGATTGCAGGCATTTCATCGGATGTTTGCGAAGGAGCGGCATGGCCACGATCACCGGAGTGCGCGTCGAGGACGTGCGGTTCCCGACGTCGGCCACCGCCGACGGCTCGGACGCGATGAACAAGGACGCCGACTACTCGGCGGCCTACGTCGTGCTGGAGACCGACGCGCCCGACCCGGCCGGCTCCGACCCCACCAGGCCGGGCGGGTCGGGCCGGACGCTGGGCGGCTACGGCCTGACGTTCACGATCGGCCGGGGCAACGACATCGTGGCCGAGGCCGCGCGGCAGCAGGCCGCGCTGCTCGTGGGCCGCGACGTCGACGAGCTCGCCGCGGACATGGGCGCCGTCTACCGCGACCTGACCGCCGACAGCCAGCTCCGCTGGCTCGGGCCGGAGAAGGGCGTGGTGCACCTGTCGCTGGCGGCCGTGCTCAACGCCGTCTGGGACCTGGTGGCGCGCCGCGCGGGCAAGCCGCTGTGGCGCCTGCTCGTGGACCTGACGCCGGAACAGCTCGTCGACGTCGCCGACCTGCGCTACCTCTCCGACGCCCTGACCCGCGACGAGGCGCTGGAGATCCTCGAGGCCCGGGAGCCCGGGCGGCAGGAGCGTCTGGCCCACCTGGAGCGCACCGGCTACCCCGTGTACACGACGTCGGCCGGCTGGCTCGGCTACAGCGACGACAAGCTGCGGCGGCTGTGCCAGGAGGCCGTGGACGCCGGGTACCAGCACGTGAAGCTGAAGGTCGGGGCGAACCTCGCCGAGGACGTCCGCCGGCTGACCATCGCGCGCGAGGTGCTGGGCCCCGACCGGAACCTGATGATCGACGCCAACCAGGTGTGGGACGTGCCGCAGGCGATCGAGTGGATGCGCGAGCTCGCGCGGTTCGACCCGCTGTGGATCGAGGAGCCGACCTCGCCCGACGACATCCTGGGGCACGCGGCGGTGCGCCGCGCCGTCGCGCCGGTCGGCGTCGCGACGGGCGAGCACTGCCACAACCGCGTGATGTTCAAGCAGCTCTTCCAGGCCGAGGCGATCGACTACTGCCAGCTCGACACGGGGCGGCTCGCCAGCATCAACGAGATCGTCGCCGTCCTGCTGCTCGCGGCCAAGTTCGGCGTGCCCGTGTGCCCGCACGCGGGCGGCGTCGGCCTGTGCGAGATGGTGCAGCACGTCTCCGTGCTGGACTACGTGGCGATCGGCGGCGACCTCACCGGCCGCGTCACCGAGTACGTGGACCACCTGCACGAGCACTTCACCGACCCGTGCGTCGTCGAGGACCGGGGCGCCGGAACGGCGTACGTGCTGCCGTCCCTGCCGGGCTACTCCACGCAGATGTACGAGGAGTCGCTGGACCGGTTCCGGTTCCCGGGCGGGACGTACTGGGCGACTCCAGGGCCCGAGACCTCGGTGAGCGGTGTCCCCGTGCGAGATACTTCCCAGCATGTCCCGCACTGACGAGGTCGTCGACGGCATCCGCAGGATGATCCTCGACGGCAGGCTGCGACCCGGCGACCGCCTGCCGGTCGAGAAGGACCTGGCCGACGAGCTCCAGGTCTCCCGCGGCTCCCTGCGCGAGGGCGTGCGCGCGCTGTCGATCCTCGGCGTGCTGCACACCCGGCAGGGTGACGGCACGTACGTGACCAGCCTCGACCCCGCGCGCCTGCTCTCCCCCATGTCGCTGGTGCTCGACCTGCAGGACGAGGGCGCCATGCCCGCGTTCCACAGCGTGCGCCGCGTCCTGGAGACGGAGGCCGCGGGGCTGGCCGCGACCCGGATGACCGACGCCGCGCTCGCCGAGGCCCGGGCCGTCCTGGACCAGGTCGCCGAGGTGCTGGACGGCGCGGAGGTGGACCACGACCGGTTCATCGAGGTCGACATCGCGTTCCACCGCGTGATCGCGGCGCACACCGGCAACCCGGTGCTGGAGGCGCTGATCGAGTCGTTCGCCGGCCGCACCGTGCGGGCGCGCCTGTGGCGCGTGCTGCACGCCGAGGGCATCGAGGCGCGCACGCACGGCGAGCACGAGGCCATCTGGCGTGCGCTCGCCGCGCGTGACCCCGAGGCCGCGCGGATCCGGATGGCGGCCCACCTCCTGGGTGTCGAGGACTGGCTGCCGAGGCCGGAGAACCTGGACGAGGACTGAGTCGATGTGTCAGACGTACAGGTCCCCCGGGTGACCTGTACGTTGACACGTGCAGCGCGCCTGCGAGCCGCTACTCGTAGAGCACCGCGGCGATCTCCTCGTCGTCGATGTTCGTCTCGTCGTACCAGTAGAAGCCGGAGTCGATGACGGGCTCGACCTCCTCGCCGTCGATCGCGGCGACGGCGGCCTTGACCGTCTCGTAGCCCATCTTGATCGGGTCCTGGGTGATCGCCCCGGCCATCAGGCCGTCGCGGATCGCGTCGGTCTGCGCCTTGCCGGAGTCGAAGCCGATCACCGTGAGCTCGCCGGCCCGGCCGGACTCCTGGACCGCCTTCACGACGCCGATCGCCGAGCCCTCGTTGGTGCCGTAGATGCCCTTGAGGTCGGGGTGGGCCTGCATGATCGCCTTCGCGGCGTCGGCGGACTTGAGCTGGTCGCCCGCGGCGTACTGGGTGTCGACGATCTCGATGTCGGGCGCGTTCTCCTCGATGTACTGCGTGAACCCCTCGACGCGCTGCTGCCCGGTCTGCGACGTCTGGTCGTGCCCCACGATCGCGATCTTGCCGCTGCCGACCAGCTCGGCCATGTGCTTGGCCGCCTCGGCCGACGCCGCGAGGTTGTCCGTGGACACCGTGGTCACCGGCACGTCCGAGTCCACGCCGGAGTCGAAGGCGATCACGGGGATCCCCCGCGACTGGGCGTCCGTCATCATCGGGATGGACGCCTCGGAGTCGAGGGCCGCGTAGCCGATCGCGTCCGGACTCTTGTCCAGGGCCGTCTGCAGCATGGTGAGCTGCTTCTCCACCTCGGTCTCGGTCTCGGGCCCCTCGAACGTGACCTCGACGTCGAGCTCGGCCGCGGCGTCGTCGGCGCCCTGCTTGACCGCCTGCCAGAACTGGTGCTGGAAGCCCTTGGAGACGAGGGCGACGTAGGGCTTGTCGCCCGTCCCGGGCGCCCCGCCGGCCGCGCCGCCCGAGGAGCACGCCCCGAGGGCGAGGACGAGGGCGGTCACGGAGGTGGCCGCGGCAAGGGCCGCGAGGCGCCTGCGCGTGGTGCTGCTGCTGTTCATCCGGGTCCAGCTCCTTCGATGGTCGGTTCGAACGTCTGTGTTCGGTTCAGGTAGGGCAGGCCGGACGGCGGCGTCAGGCCCTCGTCACGCCTCTTTGCCGCGCCGCAGCATGTCGGCGTACACCGCCAGCACGATCACGATGCCGACGGCGACCTTCTGCCACTCCTGCGGGATCGACATGATCCGCAGGCCGTTGGTGAGCGTCGCCATGATCAGCGCGCCGATGACGGTGCCGAGGATCGTCGCCTTGCCGCCGCGCAGCGAGGTGCCGCCGATGACGACGGCGGCGATGGCCTCCAGCTCGTACCCCAGCCCGAGGCCGGGCTGCGCGGAGTTGAGCCGCGACGCCATGACGACGCCGGCGAGCCCCGTGAACAGGCCCGCCACGACGTAGATCACGACCTTCCAGCGCCGGACGTCGACGCCGGAGATCGCCGTCGCCTCCTCGTTGGAGCCGATGGAGAGGGCGTAGCGCCCGGTGAGCGTCTTGCTGAGCGTCACGCCCGCCAGGACGGCGGCGACGAAGAAGATGAGGACGGCGTTCGGCAGCCCCGGCACGAGCTCGCCGCCCGCGAGCTGGCCGAACCCGGGCACGTCGCTGAAGTAGATGGGCTTGGTGCCCGAGATGACCAGCGACAGGCCCTGCGCCACCATCATCATCGCGAGCGTCGCGATGAACGGCGGCAGCCGCAGGTAGGCGACGTTCAGCCCGTTGAGCAGGCCGATCAGCGCCCCGATCGCGAGCCCGCCCAGCACCCCGACCACGAGCGGCAGGCCGAGGTTGGCCAGGAACACCCCGGTCATCACCGAGCACAGTGTCATGCCGGTGCCCACCGAGAGGTCGATCCCGCCGGTCGCGATGACAAGCGTGGCGCCCAGCGCCATGATCCCGGTGACGGCGGTGGCCAGCAGGATGCCCTTCACGTTGGCCCAGTCCAGGAAGTACGGGCTGGCCACCGAGAAGAACACGAAGATGACCACCAGCCCGCCGAAGGCGAGGAGCTGCTGGAGCTGCTGGCGGTTGCCCAGCCCGTTCTTGCCCAGCCCGGCCCTGCCGAGGATGGTCGTGGTCATGCGTCGCCTCCGGTCGTGACGAGCGAGCGGTCCGCACCGAACCGCGTCGCGAGCTCCATGATGTGGTGCTGGGTCGCGTCGGCATTGGCGAGCGTCCCGGTGACCCGGCCCTCGCACATGACGACGATCCGGTCGGCCAGCCGCAGCACCTCCGGCAGCTCCGACGAGATGACGACGATCGACTTGCCCTGCGCGGCCAGGCCCGTGAGCAGGGTGTAGATCTCGTCCTTGGCGCCGACGTCGATCCCGCGTGTCGGCTCGTCGACGATCAGCACGTCGCAGTCCCGCACCAGCCACTTGGCCAGGACCACCTTCTGCTGGTTGCCGCCCGAGAGGTTCTTGGCCCGCTGGGTCACCGACGGCGTCCTGATGGAGAGCTGGTCGACCATCTCGGCGGCGACCCGGCGCCCTTCGGCGTCCCGCACGAACCAGCCGCGCGTCATGCCGCGCAGCGAGGACAGCATGACGTTGCGCACCACGTCCTGGTCCAGGAGCAGGCCGTAGCGCTTGCGGTCCTCCGAGAGGTAGCCGATGCCGTGCCGGACGGCGTCGGCGGGGCTGCGCACCGTGACCGGCTTGCCGTTCACCTCGACAACGCCGGTGGAGCGGTCCGCGCCGATGATCGCGCGGGCGACCTCGGTGCGGCCGGCGCCCATGAGCCCCGCGAGGCCGAGGATCTCGCCGCGGCGCAGCTCGAACGAGACGTCCTTGAGGAGCGAGCGGGTGCTGAGGCCGCGCACGGCGAGCGCCACCTCGCGGTCCGCCGCCTCGGGTGCGGGCTCCGGCCGCACCCCGGTCGCGAGCTGCCGGCCCACCATCGCGGCGATGACCTCCTGCGTGGTGGTCCGCGCCGTCGGCAGCGTGTCCACGTAGCGGCCGTCGCGCAGCACCGTGATGCGGTCGGAGATCTCCTTGATCTCGTCCATCCGGTGCGACACGTAGATGACGCCGGTGCGCGGGGAGACGAAGTCGCGCACGATGCGGAACAGCGTGGCGACCTCGGTCTCGGTGAGCGCCGCCGTCGGCTCGTCCATGATCAGCACGCGGGCGTCGAACGAGAGGGCCTTGGCGATCTCGACCATCTGCTGGCCGGCGACGCTGAGGTGCGCCACGGGCTGCCGCGGGTCCAGCGGGATGCCGAGCCGCTCGAAGAGCTTGCCCGCGCGACGCTCCAGCTCGTCGTCCCGGATGAGCAGCCCGGCGCGCCGGGGCTCGCGGCCGATGAAGATGTTCTGCGCGACCGTGAGGTCGGGCATGAGGTGGAACTCCTGGTGGATCACGCTGATGCCGAGCTCGTTGGCCTGCCGGGGGCCGGCCGGGCTCATGGCCGCGCCGTCGAGCTCCATGGTCCCCGCGTCGGGCCGGTGGATCCCGGAGAGCAGCTTGAGGAGCGTGGACTTGCCCGCCCCGTTCTCGCCGACGAGCGCCAGCACCTCGCCGTGCCGCAGGTCGAGGTGGACGTCGTCGAGCGCGCGCACCCCGGGGAAGGACTTGCTGATCCCCGTGGCACGGAGAAGTACCGGGCCGTCCGTCACGTGAGCTCCCTTGCGTACGTGCCTTGCGTCCAACCACTCGCAGCCAACCGCTGGCATTCAACCGCAGACATCGGATGCATCTCAAGGCCTTACGCAAGATTCCTGCGATTTTGCCCCGCCAGGCGGGAGATTGGCGAGGATAGGTCGGACGTTTGCCGCCCGCTCAGCTCCCGGCGTCCGGCGCTGTGTCCGGAACCGCCTCCGGCGCGAGCAGCCCGGCGTCGGCGAGCGCCTGCCACAGGTCCGCCGGCACCCGGACGGCGGCCCGCTGCGCGGCCTGCACCGCGTGCCCGGGCTCCCCGAGCCCCACGACGGTGCTGACCACCGCGGGGTGCGTGCGCACGTAGGCGAGCGCTGCCTGCGGCAGCGTGACCCCGTGCTCCTCGCACACCGCCGCGATGCGGCGGGCGCGGTCCAGGGTCCCGGCGGGGACGGGCGCGTAGTCGTAGGTCGCGTCCGACGGCGGCCGGTCGTGCGCCAGGAGCCCCGAGTTGTAGACGGCGGCCGCGACGACCGCCACGCCGCGCTCGGCCGCCGCGGGGAGCAGGTCGGCCAGCGCGGGCTGTTCCAGGAGCGTGAACCGCCCGGCGCACATGACCAGGTCGACGTCGGTCTCGCGCACGAACCGGGTCAGCATGGCGGACTGGTTCATCCCGGCGCCGATCGCGCCGACCACGCCCTGGTCGCGCAGCTCGACGAGCGCGGGCAGCGCCTCGTGCGCCGCCTGCGCCCCGTGCTCGTCGGGGTCGTGCAGGTAGACGACGTCGATCCGGTCCAGGCCGGTGCGCTCCAGGCTGGCCTCGATGGAGGCGAGCACGCCGTCGCGGGAGAAGTCCCAGACCCGGCGCGCGGTGGCGGGCACGTCAAACATCTCGGGGTCGGTGCGGTCGGCGGTCTCGGGCGACGGGACGAGCAGTCGTCCGACCTTCGTGGAGACCACCACCTCGTCGCGCGGCCGGGTGCGCAGGTACGCGCCGAGCCGGAGCTCGGACAGGCCGAGGCCGTAGTGCGGCGCGGTGTCGAAGTACCGGATCCCGGCGTCCCACGCGGCCTGGAAGGTCGCGTGGGCCTCCTCGTCCGTGGTCGCGCGGTACAGGTTGCCGGCCGGGGCGGCACCGCACCCGAGCGTGGTGAGCCGGACGCCGGTGGCGCGCACCTCGGTGGTCAGCATGTGGGGTCCTCCTCGACGACACCGGCTGGACGACGCCGACTGGACAGCACCGGCGAAAACATCAGATGTATAGCACGTCGAGTGCGGCTCGCGGAACGGACGTTCGGGACGATCCGTCGGCACCTCCTAGGCTCAGGCCCGTGACTGCGCTGTGGTGGACGGAGACCGGCCCGAGCGACGCCCCCGTGGTGCTGCTGCTGCACGGCGGAGGCGTGGGCGCCTGGATGTGGCGCGACCAGGTCGAGGCCCTGGGCGACCGGTACCGCGTCATCACGCCGGACCTCCCCGGCCACGACCACAGCGCGGGCGTACCGTTCCCCTCGGCCGCGGAGCTCGTCGAGGACCTGGCGGGGCTGCTCAAGGAGGTAGGTCCGGCCGCGACCGTCGTCGGCTTCTCCTTCGGCGCCCAGCTCACGGTCGCGCTCGCCGCGGCCCACCCCGACCTCGTCGCGCACGCCGTCGTCGTCAGCGCCCTCACCGAACCGATGCCGCTGCCCGGCCTGAGCACGTTGCTGGTCCGCGCGGCGGCCCCGCTCGGCGGGCAGCGCTGGTTCGCGCGCCTCCAGGCCGGGGCCCTGTTCGTGGACGACGAGATGTTCGACGACTACCTGCGCACCGC
The DNA here is from genome assembly GCF_042728455.1 of Promicromonospora sp. NPDC060204. NCBI lineage: Bacteria > Bacillati > Actinomycetota > Actinomycetes > Micrococcales > Promicromonosporaceae > Promicromonospora > Promicromonospora sp. NPDC060204. The sequence continues at coordinate 293 of NZ_JBHWZO010000226.1, read as the reverse complement.
CCAGTCGTTGTCCGCGACGGACCTGGTCGCGCTGACCACGGCGAACGCGGCCTTCCGGATCCCGGAGGCGTGGGCGGCCTTTCCCGGACCGGCGCTCCTGCTGGCCGGCGGAGCCGAGCCGCGCGCGCTCGTGCGCGGGATGCGCAACCTGCACCGCAGCCTGCCGGGGTCGGAGCTGGAGGTCGTCGCGGGCGCCGGGCACGGCCTGCCGCTCCAGCACACGCAGTGGTTCAACCGCCGGCTCCTGGGCTGGCTGGGCCAGGAGATCTGACTTCGGTCGGTTGTCTTGAGAC
>NZ_JBHWZO010000225.1:0-10673 GCF_042728455.1 Promicromonospora sp. NPDC060204 | reverse complement strand
GCTCAAAGCGAAGAAAGCCGGGCCTCAAAGGGGATGGGGGCAGCCGCCCCCGGGCGTCAGGCCGGGACGCAGAGGGTCAGGGACCGGCGGCGGGCCTCGACCGTCACCGGGACCGGGCCCATCGGCTCGCCGTCCGCGTACGTGACCAGGCCGGCCGGGGCCGCCAGGCGGACGGCGGACGCCCGCAGCGTCGTGACCTCCGGCCGCTCGACGTGCGTGCCGGCCTTGATGAGCGCGTCGAACGCGAGCAGCCGGAACCGGCCCATCGCCTGGACGAGCGTGACGTCGAGCAGGCCGTCGGCCGGGTTCGCGCCGGGGCAGATCGGCACGCCGCCGCCGTAGGTCCTGGTCAGACCGATCGCGAGCATGTACCCGTCCTGCTCCAGCACGCGCAGGCCCGACGCCGGTGCCCCGGCCGGCTCGACCCCAGCAGGCCCCGTCCCGGCAGGCTCCGTCCCAGCAGGCCCGGCCGCACCAGACCCCGCCCCACCAGCCGCGGCCTCCCCCGTCAGCTCCAGCCGGTACCCGAACCGCCGCAGCCGCAGCCACTCGAGGTAGACGGCGGCGAGGTACCGCGCCGGCCCGCGCGGCCACGTCATGCGGTTGGTGCGCTCGTTGGTGCGCGAGTCGAGGCCCGCGCACAGCACGGTGACGAAGTGCCGCACCGTGCCGTCGGCGGCCGTGACGGTGCCCGTGTCGACCTGGCGGCGCGCGCCGTCGAGCGCGAGGTCGGCGGCGGCCGCGGCGTCGTCCAGCGGGATGCCGTGCTCGCGCGCGAGGTCGTTGCCCGTGCCGCCGGGGATCACGGCCAGCGGGATGCCCGAGGCGAGCACGGGCCCCAGCACCGACGAGACCGTGCCGTCGCCGCCCACCACGACGACGACGTCGGGACGCTCGTCGACGGCCCGTCGCCCGAGCGCGACGGTCTCGCGCTCGTCCGCGCCCTGGTAGACCTTGACGTGGGCGCCCCGGGCCCGCAGGCGCTCGATGGCGACGTGCCCGCTGTCCGCCCCGACGCCGTGGCCCGAGGCGGGATTGACGAGCACCGCGATGTGCCCGACCTGCTCAGTCATGGCCGCAACCTACCCGAGGGTGTCTCCGAGCAGGGCGCCCGGGTTCATGATCCCGGCCGGGTCCAGCTCGGCCCGCACCGCCCGGAGCATGCGCAAGCCCGTCGCGCCGATCTCCTGCTCCAGCCAGGGCGCGTGGTCGGCGCCGACGCCGTGGTGGTGGCTGATGGTGCCGCCCGCGGCCATGATGGCGTCGTTCACGCCGGACTTGACCCGGTCCCACGGCTCCAGCGGGTCGATGCCCAGCCCTGCGATCACCGTGAAGTAGAGGGACGCGCCCGTCGGGTACACGTGCGAGATGTGGCACAGGATGCGGTGCTTCGCGTGCTCCCGGTCGAAGCCCTCGGCCAGCGCGGCGGTGACGGCCGCCTTGAGCGCGGCCAGGTTCGACCAGGTGGTGGCGGTCTCCAGCGTCTCGCAGAAGACGCCGGCGGCGAGCAGCGCGTCGCGCAGGTACGGCGCCCGGAACCGGCCGTGGTCCCAGGACGCGGCCAGCTTCTCGGCAGCGGGCCGCCCGCCCGCCTCGCGCAGCACGCGCGTGGTCGCCTCCCGGCGCGCGGCGGCGAGGTCCGCGGGACCCTCGTGCACGACGACGGCGGAGCAGCCCCGGGTCAGCGCCTTGCCGATGTTGCCGACCTGGGCGAGGGACACAGCCGTCTCCTCCTCGTCGGACAGCCGGATCACCGTGGGGCCCGTGCCGAGCTGCGCCACGCGGCGCAGGCCGTCGGCGCCCGCGGCGAAGTCGCGGAAGGTCCAGGCGTCGAACAGCCGCGCCTCGGGCGTGGGGTGCACGCGCAGGCGCACCTGCGTGATCACGCCGAACACGCCCTCCGAGCCCAGGAACCAGCGCACCAGGTCGGGGCCGGCCGCCGAGCCGGGCGCCCGGCCGAGGTCGAGCGTGCCCGTGGGCGTGACGACCCGCAGGCCGGTCACCATGGCGTCGAACCGCCCGTACCCGGCGGAGTTCTGGCCCGACGACCGCATGGCGGCGAACCCGCCGAGGGTCGCGAACTCGAAGCTCTGCGGGAAGTGCCCCAGCTCGAAGCCCCGCCCGGCCAGCGCGGCCTCGGCGGCCGGCGCCGTCGTCCCCGCGTGGAAGGTCGCCTCGTGGGAGACGTCGTCCAGGGCGACCAGGCCGGTGAGCCGGCGCAGGTCGAGGCTGACCACGCCCCGGTGCGGCCCGGCGTCCGGGGCCAGGCCGCCGGTCACGGCGGTGCCGCCGCCGAAGGGCACGATCGCGAGCCCGCGCTCGGCCGCGACCGCCAGCACTGCGGCGACGTCGTCCTCCGAGCCCGGCCGCACGACGGCGCCCGGCGCCGCCTGCTCCGCCTCCCGGCGGCGCAGCAGGTCCGGCGTGGACTTGCCGCCGGCGTGCAGCAGCCGCACGTCGTGGCCGGTGTCCACGTGCTCGGCGCCGACGACGGCGGCGAGCGCCGCGACGTCGTCGGCGGGCAGGGGCGGGGTGCTGATCGTGACGTCGGCAAGGTCCGGGCCGGGCGGCGGCGCGGGCGTGCGCCCGAACACGGCCGTGAGCAGGAGCTTCACGCCGCCCGGGAGTCCGTGCGCGCGGGCCGGGTCGCCCCAGCCGTCCCACCGCATGTCGATGCGCTCGTCGTCGGGCTGTGTGCTCACGCGTCCTCCGGGTCGGGTCGACTGCCATGTCGTGGTCGACGGCGGCTGGTGTTGGCCACCGTCCGGCGTCGCGTTACAGTGTTACACAAGATGACAATTCGTAATGCACCCCCGGAGGCAGTGTCGCCGGCCCCGGAAACCCCCGACCGCACCGAGGCGCGCCTCCTGGAGGCCGCCGCCGGGCTCGTCGCCACGCGCGGCACCCGCGGCCTGTCCGTCACGGAGCTCGCCCGCGCGGCCGGCGTCTCGCGGCCCACGGTCTACCGCCGCTGGGAGTCCGCCGACGACGTGCTGCGCGCCCTGCTCGCGCACCGCGCCCAGCTCGTGATCACCGCCGTCGGCCCGCGGGCGGCCGACCGGGCGACGATCGTCGACAAGGTGGTGCGGTTCGGCGACCTGCTGCGGGCCGACCCGGTGTACGGGCACCTCCTGACCGAGGAGCCCGAGGTCTTCACGCGGTACGCCTTCGAGCGGATCGGCCGGTCGCAGCGCGTGATCCTCGAGTGGCTCGCCGCCGCGGTCGTGGCGGCCCAGCAGGGCGGCACGGTCCGCGCCGGGTCCGCCACTGACATGGCGGTCATGGTGCTGCTCATCTCCCAGTCCGCGGTGCTCTCGCACCGGACCGTCACCACCGTGATCGACGACGCCGCCCTGCGGGCCGAGCTCGCGCACTCCCTGGACGGCTACCTCCGCCCCTGACCCGGACGCGCGCACCGGCGTCCGCCACCCCAGAACCCGACCCGAACCGGGAGCAGACCGATGCAGCGCACCGCCCTCACCGCCCGGCGCCGCGAGCGCGAGCTCGACGAGCTCTCCTCCGAGCCGGTCGACCTGCTCGTGGTCGGCGGCGGCGTGACCGGCGCCGGCGTGGCGCTGGACGCCGCGGCGCGCGGCCTGTCCGTCGCCCTCGTCGAGGCGCACGACCTGGCGTGGGGCACCTCCCGGTGGAGCTCCAAGCTGGCACACGGCGGCCTGCGGTACCTGGCCACGGGCGACGTCGGCGTGGCCCGCGAGAGCGCGCGCGAGCGGCACGTGCTGATGACGCGCACCGCTCCGCACCTCGTCCGGGCGCTGCCGCAGGTGCTCCCGCTCACCCAGGGCGTGGGACCGCGGCAGGGCATCACGGCGGGCATCGGGTTCGGGCTGGGCGACCTGCTGCGGCGCGACGCCGGGACGTCGTCCGACGTGCTGCCCGCGCCGCGCCTGGCCCGGCCGGGCGAGGCCGCCCGGCTCGTGCCGGCGGTCGCCCGCGAGCACCTGCACGGGGCGTGGGTGGCGCACGACGGCCAGCTCGTCGACGACGCACGGCTGGTCGTCGCGCTGGCGCGCACCGCGGCGGGGCGCGGGGCGAAGATCCTCACGCGCGTCCGGGCCACGGACCTGCGTGCCGAAGGCGTCACGCTCCAGGACACCCGCACCGGCGCCACCCTGACGGCGCACGCCCGCGTCGTCGTCAACGCGACGGGCGTGTGGGCCGGGACCGTCGACCCGTCGGTGCGCCTGCGCCCGAGCCGCGGCACGCACGTCGTGGTGCCCGCTGCGCGGCTGGGCGACCCCGCGGGCGCGCTCATGGTGCCGGTGCCCGGATCCACCTCCCGGTTCGTGTTCGCCCTACCGGCCCAGCTCGGGCGCGTGATCATCGGCCTCACCGACGAGGAGGCGCCCGGCCCCGTCCCCGACGTCCCCGAACCCACGCGGCCTGAGATCGACTTCCTGCTGGCCACGGTCTCCCGCGTGCTGGACCGCCCCCTGCTGCCCGACGACGTCGTGGGCGCCTTCGCGGGGCTGCGGCCCCTGGTGGACCGGGCCGGGCCGGACGACGGCGCGGGGCTGACCGGTTCCGCGGACATCTCCCGCCGGCACCTGGTCGACGTGTCGCCGTCGACCGGCGCGGTCAACGTGCTGGGCGGCAAGCTCACGACCTACCGGACCATGGCCGAGGACGCCGTCGACCTGGCCGTCAAGCACGCTGGGCTCACCGCCGGGCCGTGCTGGACGGCGGACCTGCCGCTGGTCGGGGCGCCGCTGCGGGCGCTGCCGGTCGGGGCTCCGGCGGGCGTGCAGGCTGTGACGGCCGGGGCCCCGCCCCTCGCCCCTGCCCTCGTCGCCCGGTACGGCGCCGAGGCCCCCGACGTGCTGGCCGCCGCCACACTGCCGGGCGCGGCGGACGCCGTCGGGCAGGGCATCGCGGGCACCGGGCACCTGGACGTCACGCGCGCCGAGGTCGAGTGGGCGGTCACCCACGAGGGCGCGCTCGACGCCGACGACGTGCTGGACCGCCGGACCCGGATCGGACTGGTGCCGGCGGACCGCGCCGCGGTGCGCGACGTCGTCGGCGAGATCGTCGAGGACGCGCTGAAGCGGCGCTGAGCCGCCCGGCCGCGCAGGCGCGGCGCTAGGCCGGGGGCGCGGGCGTACCCGGCGGCGCGGGCGCGGGTTCTCGTTCCCGGCGCGGGGCGCGCAGCACGGAGAGCGCCACCATGCAGGCGATGAACCCGAGCAGCCAGCCGCCCGGGATGTCGCTCAGCCAGTGGTAGTCCAGCCAGGACATGAGGGCGCCCGCGATCATCACGATCACGGCCACCACGGGGATCATCTTGCGCAGCCGGGACACGCTCGGGTAGAGGCCGTTCTGGGTGAACAGCAGGCACAGGATGAAGAAGCCGGTGAAGAACGTGTTCGCCGCGTGCCCCGACGGGAACGCCTGGCCGCCGGCGTGCAGCACGTCCATGTTGTGGTGCGGGCCCGTACGGCCCAGGCCGAACTTGGTGCCGTAGCCGATCAGCGCGATGGTCGCGAGGCCCGCCAGCACGGCGAGCACCGGGCGGCGCGTGCAGATCTCCCAGAGCGAGCCCGGACCGCCCTGCTTGCGGGCGACGTACAGGGCGGTGCCGCCCACCATCGGGATGGTGAACATGCGCTCGCCCGTGATGCTCGCGACGACGTCGAGAAACATCTTCTCCCAGCCCACGGGGTGGTGGGAGTCCACGTAGTAGTGGAACTGCCAGTCCCAGGCGATGAACGGCCCGCGGACGACGACCTGCCAGATGCAGAGCGCGAAGACCAGCACGGCGATGACGGCGGCGACGACGGAGCTGCGCCAGGTCGGACGGGTCGACGGGTCGAGCAGAGCCCCTGTCGTTTGTGACTCCACTCGGGTAACACCCCTGCCGTCTGATTGCGCCATCGAGCCGATCCTACGGGTTTCGGGGTGAATGTTCGGTGCCGGAGACGTGTCCGGCGAGGGCCCCGGGTAACGATCCCGGAACGGTCACACCGACCCAGAGGTGACCGTATACCGTCCGCCTGGGACAGCGTCCCAGGCCAGGCGCACGCGGCCCGACGACGCCGGCGCGCCGCGGCCGGTCCCGACCGCCCGCCCCGCGGCGGCCCGGACGACGACGGACGTGCCGAGCGTCACCCCCACGTTCACCCGCCGGTCCAGCTCAGGCGCGCGGCGGCGCCGTGCTCCCGCGGACCTTGAGCTCCACCGGCACCACCTCGTGCAGGTCGGCGCCCTCGTCGTCGGCGGCGTCATCAGCGGCGCCGTCAGCGGCGTCGGCGCCGGGACCCCCCGCGCCGGCCCGGACCTCGCGCAGCAGCCGGGCCACCAGGCGCCGGCCGATCTCGCCGAAGTCCTGCACCACCGTGGTCAGCGGCGGCCAGAGGTACTCGGCGAGCAGGATGCCGTCGAACCCCACCACGGACACGTCGCCGGGCACGGTGCGGCCGGCCTCGTGCAGCGCGCGGAGCACACCCGCGGCCATCTCGTCGTTGGCGCAGAACACCGCGGTGACCTCGGGGTCCGCGGCGAGGCGGCGTCCGGCGTCGTACCCCGAACCCGCCGTCCAGTCCCCCGGGACCACCGCGGGGACGGAACGGCCGGCCGCGACGAGCGTGGCGCGCCAGGACTCCTCGCGGAGCTGCGCGGGCGCGGACCCGGCCGGCCCCCGCACGTGGTGCACCGTGCGGTGCCCCAGGTCCAGGAGGTGCTGGGTGGCCTGCCGGGCGCCGTCCACCTGGTCCGCGCCGACGGCGGGGTGGTGGCCCACGAACCGCGAGTCCGACACCACCACGGGCAGCCGGGACGGCAGCGCGAGCCGGTCGGGCGTGACGGTCTCGGCCCGGACGATCACCAGACCGTCGATGGCCTGGTGGGAGAGCCGGGTCGCCGCGGCGGAGACCACGTCGGACGACGGGTTCTCGACGTCGATCAGCGTGACCGTGTAGCCCTCGGTGCGCGCCGCCTCGACCACCGCCTCGATGGTGCGCGACTCGCCGGTCCGGGCGAGCCCGTGCGCGATCATGCCGATGGTCCGGAAGCTCCCGTACCGCAGCGCGCGGGCCGCGGTGTTGGGGGCGTAGCCGAGCTGCGCCATCGCGGCGAGCACCTTGTCCCGCGTCGCGGGACGCACGTTGTCGAGCCCCATCGACACCCGGGACACGGTCTGGGTCGACACTCCCGCCAGCACCGCGACATCGCCCAGGGACGGACCTCTGCCCTCCACGGCATCCACCTCCTCGTGATGTGCCTCGCACCGGTGTGCGCTTGACACCTCCGGCAACTCACGAGCACCCTAGTCCGCGTCACCATGTTTACGTCAACACGACGACATGCTGACCCCACTCGTGAAGGAGCGACTTCCCTTGACCACGCTCGCATCGCCGCCGGCCGTGCCCAAGACCCTGGGGCGGGCACGACGCCGCTCCCGCTGGACCGGCTGGGGGTTCGTCGGACCCTTCATGGCCGTGTTCGCCCTGGTCTTCCTCGCGCCGATCGTCTACTCGCTCTGGTTGAGCCTGTTCCAGACGCAGCTCGTGGGCGGCACGTCCTTCGTAGGATTCGACAACTACGCCCGGGTGCTCAGCGACCCCCAGTTCTGGGACGGCGCGGGGCGCGTGACCTTGTTCCTGCTGGTCCAGGTGCCGGTGATGCTCGGCATCTCGCTGCTGGTCGCCCTCGCGATCGACAGCGGCCGCCTGTACGGGCGTGACTTCTTCCGCCTGACGATCTTCCTGCCGTACGCGGTGCCCGGCGTCGTCGCCGCCCTGATGTGGGGCTTCATGTACGGCGAGCGGTTCGGCCTCGTCGGCAACGTCAACGACCTGCTCGGCACGAGCATCCCCGACCCGCTGGCCTCCGCGCTGGTGCTGCCGGCGATCGGCAACATCGTGACCTGGGAGTTCGTCGGCTACAACATGCTGATCTTCTACTCGGCGCTGCGCGTGGTCCCCGCCTCGCTGTACGAGGCGGCCGAGATCGACGGCGCCGGCCCGTGGCGGGTGATCTCGGCGATCAAGCTGCCCGCGATCCGGGGCGCCCTCGTGGTCGCGACGATCTTCTCGATCATCGGCTCGTTCCAGCTCTTCAACGAGCCGAGCATCCTGCAGCCGCTGTCGCCCAACTACATCTCGACGCACTACACCCCGAACCTGTACGCCTACTCGCTGTCCTTCTCCGGCCAGCAGTACAACTACTCGGCCACGGTGGCGATCATCATGGGCGTGCTCACGATGCTCGTGGCCTACGTGGTGCAGCTGCGCGGCATGCGCAAGGAGGCCTGAGCCATGACGAACGTCCTGATGTCCGCGCCCACCGTGCGCCCCCGCAAGTCCCCTCCGCGCCTGCGCAACAACCGCCGCACGTCGCACGCCCGGCCCACGCGCAGCATCCTGCTGACGGTGCTGACCGCCCTGATCGGCCTGTACGCGCTGATCCCGCTGGTGTGGCTGCTGATCAACGCGACCAAGACGCAGCCCGACCTGTTCAGCTCGTTCGGCCTGTGGTTCAGCGGCGACTTCGCCCTGTGGGACAACATCAAGGGCGTCCTGACCTACGACGGCGGCGTCTTCGGGCGCTGGTTCCTGAACACGCTGCTCTACGTGGTGGTCGGCGCGGGCGGTGCCACACTGCTGGCCCTGCTCGGCGGCTACGGCCTGGCCAAGTTCAACTTCCCCGGCAAGCGCGCCGTGTTCGCCGTCGTCATCGGCGCCGTCGCCGTGCCCGGCACCGCCCTGGCGGTCCCCACGTTCCTCATGTTCGCCAACCTCGGCCTGACCAACACGCCCTGGTCCGTGATCATCCCGTCGCTGATCTCGCCGTTCGGGCTCTACCTCATGTGGACCTTCGCGGCCGACGCCGTGCCCGACGAGATCATGGAGGCCGCCCGGATCGACGGCGCCAGCGAGGCGCGCACCTTCTTCCAGGTGTGCCTGCCGATGATGGCGCCCGGCATCGTCACGGTGCTGCTGTTCACCGTGGTGGCGACGTGGAACAACTACTTCCTGCCGCTGATCATGCTGCGCGACCCGGACTGGTACCCGCTGACCCTGGGCCTGAACGCGTGGAACGCGCAGGCGACGACGGCGGGCGGCGAGGCCATCTTCAACCTCGTCATCGCCGGCTCGCTCCTGACGATCCTGCCGCTGATCGTGGCCTTCCTGCTCCTGCAGCGCTACTGGCAGTCGGGTCTGGCCGCCGGCAGCGTCAAGGAGTGACCCGAGCCGCGCGGCTCGCGCCGCCCGGCTCCCCAGAACCTTCCCCCGGACAGATCCGACTGACGATGAAGTGAGAGGAACCACCATGACCATCCGCCACCACCGCGCCCTGGGCGTGCTCGCCGCGGCGAGCACCCTGGCGCTCACCCTGACCGCGTGCGGTTCGGGGTCCGACGGCGGCGACGCCGCGGAGACCGTCTCCCCCGAGGACGTCTCCGCGGCCCTCGAGGAGGGCGGCGACCTGCTGGTCTGGGCCTGGGAGCCCACGCTGGACCAGGTCGTCAAGGACTTCGAGGCCGAGTACCCGAACGTGAACGTCGAGCTGGCGAACGTCGGTACCGGCAACGACCACTACGTGGCCCTGCAGAACGCGATCAGCGCCGGCTCGGGTGTGCCCGACGTCGCGCAGATGGAGTACTACGCCCTGCCGCAGTTCTCCATCGGCGAGTCGCTGGCCGACCTCGCGCCCTACGGCGCGAGCGACCTCGACGGCACCTACTCCCCCGGCCCGTGGGGCGCCGTGACCAGCGGTGACGCCGTGTACGGCCTGCCGATGGACTCCGGCCCCATGGCGCTGTTCTACAACGCGAAGACGTTCGAGAAGGCCGGCGTCGAGGTGCCGGCCACCTGGGACGAGTTCGTCGACGCCGCCAAGAAGATCCACGAGTCCGACCCGAACACGTACATCACCGCGGACAACGGCGACGCCGGCTTCGCGACGTCGATGATCTGGCAGGCCGGCGGCCACCCGTTCGCGGTGGACGGCACCGACGTGACCGTGGACCTCGGCGACGAGGGCTCGACGAAGTTCGCCGAGACCTGGCAGCAGCTGCTCGACGACGACCTCGTCGCCGACGTGCCGGCCTGGTCCGACGAGTGGTTCCAGGGCCTGGGCAGCGGCGAGATCGCGGCCCTGGTGACGGGCGCCTGGATGCCCGCGAACCTGGAGTCCGGCGCCGCCCCGGCGTCCGGCGACTGGCGCGTCGCGCCGATGCCGCAGTGGACGGCCGGCGAGACCGCGACGGCCGAGAACGGCGGCTCCGCGCTGTCGATCACCGAGGCGAGCGACAAGAAGGCGCTGGCCTACGGCTTCCTGCAGTACGCGAACGCCGGCGACGGCGTGGCCACCCGCCTGGAGGGCGGCAACTTCCCGGCGACGCTCGCCGACCTCACCGACGAGAAGTTCCTCGCCGAGGAGTCCGAGTACTTCGGCGGGCAGAAGATCAACGAGGTGCTCTCGGCATCGGCCACCGGCGTCGTCCCCGGCTGGCAGTACCTGCCCTACCAGGTCTACGCCAACAGCATCTTCCCCGACACGGTGGGCCAGGCCTACACCGGCTCGACCCCGCTGACCGACGGCCTGGCCGCCTGGCAGGAGTCGATCGTCAAGTACGGCAACGAGCAGGGCTTCACCGTCTCCGAGTGAGCCGCGGCTGAGCGACCGGGACGACGGCGGGGGCCTTCCCCCGCCTG
>NZ_JBHWZO010000224.1:0-10690 GCF_042728455.1 Promicromonospora sp. NPDC060204 | reverse complement strand
CAGCTGGCTGAAAGCGAAGAAACCCGGGCCTCAAAGGGGATTCGCCCGCAGCGCATTCGCCCACGGCGGGACGACGTCGTCCCCGCGGGCCGGGGTCTCAGGACTCCGGGTCGTACATCAGCTCCCGGACCTCCTGGGCGCAGCGGCACCCCTCCGCGATCCGGGCCGCCCACTTCACCGCCTCCTCGCGCGAGGGCACCTCGAGGATCGAGAACCCGCCGATCACGGCCTTCGCCTCCGGGAACGGCCCGTCGGTCACAGTGCCGTCCGTCGCGACGATCGCGGCCTGCTGCCGCTCCAGCCCGGCGCCGAAGATCCACACCCCGGCGTCCTTGGCCGCCTGCACCACCGCGTGCGAGGCCTCGGCCACCGCGGGCAGGTCCTCCTCGGGGAACGTCATCGCGCCGTCGTCGAACGAGATCAGGTATCGCGGCATGCCGGGCCTCCTTTGTCGTCACGGCCGTCGCAGGCCGACTCCTCCTGGCAGACGAGCCGCACCCCGGGAAGTCATCGGTGACCGCCCGCGCACTTCCCTGGCGGGCCGGGGGCGACCGCGTGGAGGATGACCCCCATGGAGTCCTACGTCGAGCGGCCGCCGCTGCCCGCGCTGGCGGGCGCGGTGCGGACGGTGTGGGTCCAGCGCACCGGCGCGACGGCGTACGTCCAGCGGAACCTGCCCACCGGCGGCGTCGAGATCCACCTTCCGGTCGGGGGCAGCCCGCAGCTCATCGGTCCGCTGACCGGCCCGGAGATCGAGGTCGTGCCGCCACGCACCACGATCGTCGGCGTGCGGTTCCTGCCGGGTACCCCGCCGCCCCTGCCCGCGACGCTCGACGACCTGGTGGACCAGCGCGTGGACCTGGCCGACCTGTGGGGCGGGTCGGTCGACGCGCTCGTGGACCGGACCGCACGGGCGAGCACACCCGAGCGGGCGCTCGACCTCCTGGAGGCCCATCTCGTGCACCTCCTGCGGCGAGCGGCCGGGCCGGACCCGCTGGTGGGCGCGGCCGTCGGTGCGCTCATGCCCTGGCACCGGGTCGGCATCGACGCCCTCGCCGGCCGCCTGGCGCTCTCCCCGAGCCAGCTCCGCCGCCGCTGCCTGCACACCGTGGGCGTCACGCCCAAGGTCCTCCAGCGGACGCTACGCTTCCAGGGCTTTCTCGCGCTGGCCCAGGCCGGTGCGGTGGCCACCGGCCGGCGGGGCGCGGACGGCACCGCGGGCCTCGCGATCGACACCGGGTACGCCGACCAGGCTCACCTGAGCCGGGAGTGCCTGCGGCTGACCGGCCTCACCCCGCGGGGGCTGCTCGGCGGCGGGATGGACCGCTGCGCCTGCGGTCACGAGCACGCGGCGTCGTACCGCCCCTTCCTCGCCACGCGACGTCGTCCGCCGCGGGCCTGAGCCCGCTCGTTTCGTTCAAGAACCGCCGCCGTCCTGCTCCTAGGTTGGGCCCAGCCATCCCCGCCCGAGCACCATCCCGCCGAAGGAGTCCTGACATGCTCGAACCCGCCGTACGCCGCGTCCTGGACGGCACCTCGATCGCGCACGTCGCCACCGTCCTCCCCGACGGTTCGCCGCACGCCGCCCCGGTCTTCGTCGGCACCCACGGCGACCAGATCGTCTTCTTCACCGGTCCAACGATGCGCAAGGCCCGCAACCTGCGCCGCGACCCCCGGGTGGCCCTGTCCATCGCGCCCGTCGACAACCCGTTCGAGCCCGTCGTCGTGCGCGGCAGGGTCGTCGAGTGGCTCGACGGCGAGACGGGCTGGGCGATCGTCGACCAGCTGGCCAGGAAGTACACCGGCGCGCCCTACTCCCGCGAGCACGAGCGCGTGGTGGCCGTGATCGAGCCGGAGCGGCAGAACGTGGGCGTCGGCTGACGCGTGCGTCGGTGGCGCCGGCTTCCGCCCGAGAGCGCGCGTCCGGACGGCCAGGAGTTCACGTCACGCCCGGGTGGGTAACGCTGAGCTATCAATGCTCGCTCAGCGTTACCCACCCGTGGGCGCAGTCGTTTCCCCGGAGATCGGCAGGCATCGGGCAACCCACCCGGCGGGCTGCTAGAGCCGGACGGCGTCCCGCAGCAGCCGCGCGTACGGGTGCTCCGCGTCGTCGAACACCGTCGCGGCCGGGCCCTGCTCGACGATGCGGCCCTCCTGCATGACGGCGACGTCGTCGCTCATGTGCAGCGCGACGCCGAGATCATGGGTGATCAGCAGGTACGCGAGGTCACGTTCGCGCTGGAGCCGGTCCAGCAGGTCGAGCACCTGCGCCTGGACCGAGACGTCGAGCGCCGAGACCGGCTCGTCCAGGACCAGCACCCGGGGTTCGGCGGCGAGCGCCCGCGCGACGGCGACGCGCTGGCGCTGTCCGCCCGACAGGTGGAGCGGGCGGCGGGCGGCCAGCGCGGGGTCGAGGCCCACGGTGTCGAGGAGGGCGGCGATCTCGGCGCGCACGGGTCCGGGCCGGACCGAGCGGCCGCGGGTGACCGCGTCGGCGAGGATGGCGCCGACCGTCCAGCGCGGGTCGAACGAGCTCAGGGCGTCCTGGAACACCGCGCCGATGAGCGGCCGGCGCGGGCGCCGTCGGGCCTCCGGGAGCGGGCTCCACGGCTCGCCCAGCAGCGTGACCTCGCCGGCGTCGGGATGCTCCAGCCCGAGCAGGAGCCGTGCGGTGGTCGACTTGCCCGACCCCGACTCGCCGACCAGCCCCAGCGTCCGGCCGGCACGCAGGGCGAACGACACGTCGTCGGCGGCGACGATCTCCCGCCCGCCGACGTGGAACACCCGCGACAGCCCGCGCGCCTCGACGAGCACGTCCTCTGCCGCCGCTCCGGCGTCGGCGTCGCCCGCCCCGGCGGCGCCGTCGGCGCCGGCGTCGGCGAGCGTAGGGTTGGTCGCGTTCTCGCCGCTCAGAGAGCGACTATCTCTACGCTCGTCGGCGCCCGTCCCCGCCGACGGCGGGACCAACGACGCCGGGACCGCCGGCGGCGGGACGAGGGCGGCCGGCGCAGCACCGCCCCCGGACAGCAACGTCCCCCGCGCCCGCCCCGCCGGGACCGCGTCGACCAACTTCCGTGTGTACGGGTGCCGGGGCCGCTCGAACACCTCGGTCGGCGTGCCCTCCTCGACGACCACGCCGTCGGTCATCACGAGCACCCGGTCCGCGATGCCAAGCACCACGGACAGGTCGTGGCTGATCAGCAGCACGCCGGTGCCCTCGTCACGGAGCTGGCCCAGCAGCCGCAGCACGCCGGCCTGGACGGGCTGGTCGAGCGCAGTGGTGGGCTCGTCGGCGATGACCAGGCGCGGGCCGGCCGCGATGCCGGCGGCGATCAGCGCCCGCTGCCGCTGCCCACCCGAGAGCTGGCCGGGGCGCTGACCGGCCCGCAGCTCGGCGTCGGGCAGGCCGACGCGCTCCAGGAGCTGAAGGGTGCGCGCGCGGCGCGCGGCGGCATCGAGGTCGGTGTGCAGGGCGAGCGTGTCGCCGATCTCACGGCCGACGGGGCGCAGGGGGTCCAGCGAGACGAGCGCGTCCTGCGCGATGAGCCCGACGGTGCCGCCGCGCAGCTTCCGCAGGCGCCGTCCGGACAGGGACAGCACGTCCTGACCTGCGACGGACAGCCGGGCAGCCGACACCCGAGCGCCCTCCCCCGCCAGGCCGACGACGCTGCGCGCGGTGACGCTCTTGCCCGAGCCGGACTCGCCGACGATCGCGACGCACTCGCCCGCCGCGACCTGGAGGCTGACGCCGTCAACGACCCTCCGCCCGGAGAACGACACGACGAGGTCCCGGACGTCCAGCACCGGCCCGTCCGGCCCCACCGGCGTCGGCTCCACGGACGTCCGCCCCACCCCGCTCATGTCGCGCTCCTGTTCCGCTTCTGGATGCCCCGCCCGATCACGGTCGCGGCGGCGGCGCTGGCCACGATCGCGAGGCCGGGGAAGAACGTCATCCACCAGAAGTTGGCGATGTAGGTGCGCCCGGCGGCGAGCATCGCGCCCCACTCCGCGGCGGGCGGCACGGCGCCCAGGCCGAGGTAGCTCAGGGACGACACCCAGATCACGGCCTGCCCCAGGCCGAGCGTCGCGAGCACGAACAGCGCGGCGGTCACGTTCGGCAGGATGTGGCGCGCGGTGATCCACAGCCGCCCGCGTCCCAGCACGCGTGCGGCCTCGATGAACTCGGCGGACGCCGTCCGGCGCACCTGGGAGCGGATGATGCGCGCGTAGCCGGGCGCCGTGGCCAGGCCGACGGCGATGGTCGAGCTCAGGACGCCCGGCCCCGTGACCACGATGAACAGCAGCGCGAGCAGGAGCCCGGGGAACGCGAACAGCACCTCGACCACGCGGGTGGTGCCGAAGTCGAGCCAGCGCGGGCCGAGCCCGGCCACGAAGCCGAGCACGATCGCCAGGCCGATGCCGATCGCCGTCGCGAGCACGCCGATCAGGAGCGACTCCGAGGCGCCGTGCACGACGCGGGTGTAGATGTCCCGGCCCGATTCGTCGGTGCCGAAGAGATGCGCGAACGACGGCGGCTGGAAGGCGTCGGCGTGCGAGACGGCGAGCGGGTCGCCGGGGGCGAGCAGGTTCGGCCACAGCGCGGCGACCACGAGGAGCACGAGGAAGACGGCGGCCAGCGCCTCCGCGACGCTGAACCGGAACCCCCCAACAGAACGAAGGCTCACTCCCCCACCGCCCGGGTGCGGGGGTCGATGACCCGGTCGGCAAGGTCGGTGACCAGGGTCATCACCGTGTACGCGAGCGCCACCACCAGCACGATGCCGGTCACGAGCGTGACGTCGCGCAGCTGCACGGCGGACAGCAGGCTGCGTCCCAGCCCCTGCCGTGCGAACACGGACTCGACCACCACGGCCCCGCTGATCAGGGACCCGAAGGCCCAGCCGGACAGGCCGACGGCGGGGATGGCCGCGTGCCGCAGGGTGTGCCGCCAGAAGATCCGCGCCTCGCTCTCGCCGCGCGCCCGGGCCGTGGTGACGAACGGCGACTCCATGGCCGTGAGCAGCGACTCGCGCATGACCTGGCCGAGGAACCCGGCGAGCGGGATGGCCATGGTGAGCGCGGGCAGCACGATGCCGAGCGGCCCGGGCACGCTGACCGGCGGGAGGATGCCGAGGGTCAGGCTGAAGAAGAGGATGAGCACGGTCGCGAGCCAGAAGTGCGGCACGGCGGCGGCGACCAGCTCCAGCCCGGAGCCGATGACCCACGCGATCCGCCCGCCCCGCACGCTCCAGGCCGCCAGGCCGGTGGCGAGCGCCCAGGCGAGCGCGAGGGAGACCAGGGCGAGCGTGAGCGTGGCGCCGAACTGCTCGCCGATCGCGGTCAGCACCGGCTTGTGCAGCGAGTACGACTGGCCGAGGTCGCCGGTCACCAGCCGCCCGAGGTAGGTGAGGTACTGGACGACGAGCGGCTGGTCGAGGCCGTACTCGCGGCGCACCTGCTCCAGCGCCTCCGGCCCGGCCTGCGAGCCGGGGCCGCCGAGGATCGCCTCGGCGGGATCGCCCGGGACGAGCCGCAGGGCGAAGAACGTGATGGTCGCGGCCGCCCACAGGACGAAGACGACGCCGCCGGCGCGCAGGAGCAGCCAGTGCCGGTTGCCCGGCACCGGCTTCCTGCGCGCCCCCGTGGTGGCGACCGGAAGGGTCAAGGCGCCAGCCAGGCCCCGGCGAAGGTCGGCGTCGACACCGTCGGCATCGCCCGCAACCCCTGCACGGTGGACGACCGCAGGAAGTGGTTCTGCTGGTCGTACAGCGGCAGGATGTAGTAGCCCTCCAGGATGATCTGCTGCGCCTGCTCGTAGAGCGCGGCCCGCTCGTCGGCGTCGCTGGTCGCGGAGGCCTGGGTGAGCAGGTCGTCGAGGTCGGCGTCGTCCACCTGCGCGAGGTTCGCGAAGTAGCCGCTCGGCGCCGGGGTGATCGAGTCCGAGTGGTACAGGATCCGCAGCACGTCCGGGCCGACCTTCGTGTACGGCGCGCTGACCAGGTTGTACTCGTTCTCCGCGAGCACGCCGTACCAGCTCGACAGGTCCAGCGGCTGGAGGTTGACCTCGAAGCCCGCGGTCTTGGCGTCGGCCTGGATCTGCTCGAACAGGGACTGCTCGGCGGGGATCGACTGGTTGGTGCTCACCGGGAAGTCGAGGCTGAGGCGCTCGCCGTCCTTCATGCGGTAGCCGTCGGCGTCGCGCTCGGCCCAGCCGGCGTCGTCCAGCAGGTCGGACGCCGCGTCCGTGTCGACCGTGAACAGGTCGGGCAGGCTCAGGCCCAGCGGCTCGACGCTGGACAGCGGCGAGTAGGACCGCTCGGCGGTGCCGAAGAACAGGCTCTCGATGCCGTCGTCCACGTTCACGGAGCGGATGAACGCCTCGCGCACGCGCTCGTCGTCGAAGGGCGCCTTGCCCGAGTTGAGCTCGATGCGGTTGGAAGCGCCGGGGCGCGGGGCGTCGAGCTCCTCGATCGCGTCGTCCGACTCGGCAGACTTGATGGTGTCCGGCTGCGCGTTGTCGATGACCTGGACCTCACCCGACTGGAGCGCGGCGTAGCGGCTCGCGGAGTCGGGGATGAACCGCCAGACGATCGAGTCGAGGTACGGCAGGTCGCTGCCCTCGGTCGCCTCGGCGACGTCGGCCGGCGGCGAGTTGTAGTCGTCGTTGCGGACCAGCGTCACCGAGTCCTGGCGCTCCCACGTGTCGACGACGAACGGGCCGGTGCCGACGGGCGCGGCGCAGTTCTCCTCCTGGCTGCGCTCCAGGGCCTTCGGCGACTCCATCGCGACCCACACCTGCGACAGCGACTCCAGCAGCGCGGAGTCGGGCGCGCTCATCTCGAGCCGGACCAGGTGGTCGTCGACGGCGACGACGTCCTTGATCTTCGCCAGGGCGAGGTACCCGGTGGACGACGCCGTGGCGGGGTCCTGCACGTGGGCGATGTTCGCGGCCACGGCCTCGGCGTCGAACGGGGTGCCGTCGGTGAACGTCACGTCGTCGCGGAGCGTGAACTCCCACTCCAGGCCGTCGTCGCTCGCGGCCCACTCGGTGGCGAGCCACGGGATGACCTCGCCGTCCTCGTCGAGCGAGACCAGCGACTCCAGGTACTGGGTGGCGATGAGCGCCTGCGGGTAGTTGCCGCCGACGTGCGGGTCGAGGCAGGACGGCTCGGCGTCGCCCGACGCGTACGTCAGCGTGCCGCCCGTGACGGGTTCGCCCGACGGTTCACCGCTGGACCCTCCCCCGGGAGAACAGGCGGCGAGGAGCAGAGCGACGGCGGCCGTGACGACGACGGCGGCACGCGGGCGGGAGAACCGGCGCGAGGGCATGGCTTCGTGTACATCCTGTCTGGAAGGGTGTCCGAACGACTCCGTTCATGCTCCCAAACCCCGGGCCCCGGCGGGCCTATTCCGTGAGACGACGCCGGGTGAGGCGCACCACACCCCGTGCGGTTCTCACCGTGCTGTTCCGGTGCGGTCAGGCGGCCGAGTACCGCTGGCGAGCGGCCTCGCCCGTGGTGCCCAGCGCCTGGCCGACGACGTTCCACGACAACCCCTGGGCGCGCGCCTGGGCGACGGCGTCGCGGACGGCCTTCTCCGCCTGGCTGGTCAGGTAGATGCGTCGGGCCGCAGCTCGCTGCAGTTCCAGCAATGCCGGTTCGGTTGGTCGCAGCTTCTCGGCGTAGTCGTCGGTGACGGCCTTGGCCGCCATCTCCTCACCCCAGGCCTCCAGCTCAGCCCGCTCCTCGGGTGTCAGGTTCAGGTCCTCGATCTTCATGCTCACCTCACCTCGCCCCTCTCCTTGGGCGTCAGGAACTTGTCCCGAGCCTCCATCGCGTGGAAGACCACGAACTGGATCCCCCACTTCGAACGGTGCCCGATCTCCAGGAGCACTCCCTACTCGGCCGGGCCGATCGTCATCACCGAACCGTCCTCGTCGTTGTCGAAGCCGCGTCGCGAGAAACCCAACGCGTGCCCGATGTCTGCCTCCGTGATCCCCGGGTGCTTCAACGCACTCGGCAAGACCAGGATGCCCTCAACTTCATCCATTTCGCAAGGCTACTTGCCAAGGCATCTTGTGGCGCGGCCTGGGCCTCGCGTGACAACAAATAAACAGTCACCCGCCGCCCCGGGAACTCTGTTCGCCGCCCCCTCGTTCTCACCCCGCCGAGCAGCGCTTCCGCCCTCGTCGACGGTAGCCCGCGGCATATACTCGCCGCGTTCGGACGCCCTATCTCGAGGAGCACCGATGACCGAGCCGATGCCGCTTCAACCCCCCGCGCCAGCAGAGCCGCTCGTGCTCACCGCGCCCGACCCGGTGCAGCCCGTCGCCGCCACTCAGGCGCCCAAGATGGCGCCCAAGGTCGACCCCGCCGTGGCGCCCGCGCTCGACCAGAAGGTCACCACGTACCTGGACGGCCTGCTCGGCACCGACACCCGGTCCCCCGAGTTCGCCCGGCGCGCCGACGACGTGCGCACCATGGGCGACGCGGACATCCGGCAGGCCGCCGACTCCAGCAACCGCCTGCTGGCCACGCCGGTCCGCGCCCTGAAGGAGGGCGGCCTCGCCGACGGCTCGAAGGTGGGCCAGACCCTCCTGGAGCTGCGCCGCACGGTGGAGGACCTGGACCCGTCCGAGGCGAGCGTGGGCCGCAAGATCCTCGGCGTCATCCCGTTCGGCGACAAGATCCAGGACTACTTCCGCCGCTACGAGTCCGCCCAGGGCCAGCTGAACGCCATCATCCAGGCCCTCTACAACGGGCAGGACGAGCTGCGCAAGGACAACGCCGCGCTCAACCTGGAGAAGCAGAACCTCTGGGACACGATGACGCGGCTCAACCAGTACATCTACGTGGCCGAGCGGCTGGACGCCCAGCTCTCCGCGAAGATCGCCGAGCTGCAGATCGCCGAGCCCGAGCGGGCCAAGGCGCTGTCCGAGGACGTCCTGTTCTACGTGCGCCAGAAGCACCAGGACCTGCTCACCCAGCTCGCGGTCTCGATCCAGGGCTACCTCGCGATCGACATCATCATCAAGAACAACGTCGAGCTCACCAAGGGCGTCGACCGCGCCACCACGACCACGGTCTCGGCGCTGCGCACCGCCGTCATCGTGGCGCAGGCCCTCGCCAACCAGAAGCTCGTGCTGGACCAGATCGGCGCCCTGAACACGACGACGTCCAACATGATCGCGTCCACGTCCAAGATGCTCGCCGACCAGTCGGCCACCATCCAGGAGCAGGCCGCGAGCTCGACCGTGGGCATCGAGCAGCTCCAGTCGGCGTTCGCGAACATCTACGCGACGATGGACTCCATCAGCGACTTCAAGACGCGGGCACTGGACTCGATGTCGCAGACCATCGGGGTGCTGCAGACGGAGACGACCAAGGCGTCCGAGTACGTCGAGCGGGCACGACGCACGAACACCGACGGCGTGGCGAGCGGTTCTCTCGACCTCGGCAACCGGTGACGGCCGCGGGCACGGGGGAACGCATGGGTTGGTGGCAGCGGGTCTTCGGCGGCGGACGCACCGAGGAGGAGCCGCCCCTCGCGATCCCGGCGCCGCCCACGACCGAGCAGATCGTCACGTCCGTCGACGCCGTGCTGGCGCGCGCGTCCGGGAAGGCCCCCGCGGCCGTCACGGCCCGGGTGCAGCGCGTCGCCGAGACCGTGCACGAGATGGCCCCGCGGCTGGACCGGCTCGGCGCGGGCTCCCAGCAGGCGCACACCGTGGTCGCCACGGCGACGAGCTACCTGCCGGAAGCCGTGGACGCCTACCTGCGGCTGCCCCGCGACTTCGCCGACCGGCGCGTCGTGGACCGCGGCAAGACGTCGCTCCTGATCCTGTGCGACCAGCTCGACCTCCTGGGCGCCACGCTCGACAAGATCTCCGACGCCGTCTCCCGCGCCGACGCCGTGGCTCTCGTAGCGCACGGCCGGTTCCTGGAGGAGAAGTTCGGCACCTCGGGCGGTCTCACCCTCCCGAGCGCCGGCCAGTCGCTCCCCGGCCAGCCACCACCGGGCCAGGCTCTGCCCGGTCCGGGCACGGCCGGCCCGGGCCCGACACCGGGTCCCGCCCCGCTGGAGGCCCCGTGACCACGACGGCGCTCACGGCCGCCCTCGACGCCCTGGCCCAGGCCGGCACCGCCGCCGGCCTGGCCGCCCAGGCAGCCCGCGCCGAGGGCGAGCGCCTGGCCGCCGCGGTGGCGGAGTCCTCCCCCGGCGCCCCGGCGGACTGGCTCCAGGCCACCGCCTCGGGCGGCTCGGCAGCGAGGGTCGCCGCCCGCCCGACGTCGTCCACCCTCCAACCGTTCTTCGACGCCGCCGTCAGCGCCCGCCGCTGGCGCTCCGCCCCGACCGAACTGCTGGAACACCTCATCACGACGGCCCCGCAGCACGCCCCGGCCTACGCCGACGCGCTGTCCGCCGTCGTCGACGCCGCCGCCACCCTGGGCGACCCGAGCATCAGCGCCATCGCCGCCGCGGAGGGCACCAAGGCAGTCCACCGCAGCGCGGCAGCGGGCCGCGACCAGGCACCCACCCCCAAGTACCCCACCCCCACGGACGCGGCCCAGGCCCACTCCACCCGGCCACCACTCCCACCAGGCGAAGGTGACCTGACAGCCAAGGCCGCGGGGTCCGAGATACCGCGCCCGGATGTATCCCTTCCCGAAGTGGAGGGCCCCCTGGGGCC
>NZ_JBHWZO010000223.1:0-10713 GCF_042728455.1 Promicromonospora sp. NPDC060204 | reverse complement strand
AAAACATCACGACTCCTGTCACGTCAGACGCGGATAATACACAACAGGATCAGGCCCGCGACGGCCGCCAGCAGGCCGAGCGCCGCGAAGATGACGACGCCGATGCCGATGGCGCCAGCCCCCGAACCGTCGACCCTGGTGCGGAGCTCGCCCGTGCCGTCGGACAGGAGCGCCGTACCGGACGCCACCTCCGTGGTGCCCGCCACGAGCTTCGCGGAACCGTCGGCGAGCTGCTGCGTGCCGTCGGCCAGTGTCACGGCGCCGCCGGCCAGCTTCTGGGTGCCCTCGTCCAGCGCACCCGTGCCCTGGACGAGCGTGCGGGTGCCCACCCGGGCGTCCTTGAGCCCGTCGCGCACCTTGACCGACCCGTCGGCCAGCCTCTGCGACTTCTCGACCTTGGGGACGACGCGGTCGCGCACCTGGATGATGCCGTCGACCAGGCGGCCGGAACCGTCGTAGAGCTGTCCGACCCCGGAGACAAGGGCAGGCGTCTGGCCCGCGAGCGTGGCGTTGCCGTCGGCAACCTGCGTCGCACCGGAGAGCAGGGCGGGCAGGCCACCCTTGAGCTGACCCGTACCGGCCGCCAGGTCGGCGTTGCCGTCGGCGACCCGAGTGGCGCCCGACAGCAGCTCGGGCAACTTGCCCTTGAGCTGACCGGTACCCGCAGCGAGCTCGGTGTTCCCGTTGGCCACCTGCGTGGCACCCGAGAAGAGGAGCGGGGTGCTCTGGGCCAGCTGGGCGTTGCCTCCGGCGAGCTGCTGCGAGCCGGCGACGAGCCCGGCACTGCCCGCATGAACCGAGCCGACACCCGCCACGTATGTCTGGATCCCCGGCGCAAGCCGCCCGACGCCGGCCTGCAGCGCCGCGCTACCGATCTTCGCCTTCTCCGATCCCTCAGCGAGCTTCGTCGCGCCGGTCTCGAGCGTAGTGAGCCCACCTGCGACCTGCTGCACCCCGCCGGAGACCTGAGCGGAACCGCCGGCGACCTGTTGCGCGCCGGCCGAGACGGCTTTCGCGCCCGCCGTCAGAACGCCGAGCGAGGTGCCGAGGTCGGACGCACCGCCCTGCGCCTGCGAAGCCCCCGCACTGACCTGGCCCGCGCCGACAGCGAGGTCGCCCGAGGCCGCGGCAAGTCCCTGGAGCTGAGCCTTCAGCGTCGGGTCGTCCGTTGCACCAGCGAGCTGGGCGAGCTGCTCCTGGAGGCCCAGGTTGCCGTCCTTGACCTGGTTGGCACCGGTGACGAGCCCGCCGATGCTTGAGGCCAGCGTCTTCGCGCCCGTCTCGGCCGCACCAGCGCCCGCCGCCACCGGGGCAGCTCCATCAGCGACCTGCTTGGCGCCTGCCGCCGTGGATGCCGCGCCATCGACCAGCGTCGGCGTGGCCGAGCGCAGCTGGGTGAGCCCGGCTGCGACCTGGTCGACGCCGGCATCCAGCGATACCGCACCTTCCGCGAGCTCGTTCGCCCCGGCCTGAACCGCAGCGGTCCCGCCGAGGATCGTCCCGTTGTTGGCCGCCAGCTGGGACAGTCCGCCGTTCAGCGCCTGACTTCCGGCGAACACCTTGCTGGACCCGTCAGCAAGCTGGTTGGCTGCGGCGTCGACCTGTCCAACTCCTGCTGCCAAGTTCTGCGACCCCGTCGCGAGCTGACGCGCACCCGCATCGAGCGGCGTCACGCCGGCACTGACCTTCGCCACGCCTGCCTGCACCTGACCGGCCCCGGAAGCCAGCTTCTGCGCGCCCGTATTCAGCGGGGACACGCCGTCGCTGACCTTCACGACACCCGCCTGAACCAGCGCAGATCCATCAGCGAGTCGCTCCGCACCGTCGGCCAGCTCCGGCGCCTTGGTGTTCAGCGTCCCGAGACCCGCGTTCAGCTTCGTGGAACCGGCGGTGAGCTGGAGCGACGCGTCGGCCAGGTCGGCGACGTCCTCCGCCGTCTCGGCCGTGCCGTCCGCAATCTTCTTGGACCCGTCGTGCAGCTTGATCACGCCCGCGCGCAGCTCGCCCGCTCCGGAGTCGAGCTGGCCCGCCCCGTCTGCGAGCGCCTCGACGCCCGGCACCACCTCGTCCTGGACGGCAGCGTTGAGGTCCGTCGCCCCGGCGCCCAGGTCGCCGACGCCGGAGACGAGGTCGGCCTGGACGCCGTCGTTCAGCTCTCCCGCGCCGTCGGCCAACCGGCTCGCGCCATCCGCCACCTGCCCCTGGAAGAGGAGCATGAAGGCCGTGACGACGATCGCACCGGCGAGCAGCAGTGCGACGCCCAACGCGGTCAAGATCGTTGGACCTAAGCCTGATCGTGGTCTCGGTGATGCATGAAGCTGCGTCATCGGTTCGCCTCTCGTTCTGCGGGCTTCGTCGCCCCGCGGAAGTTGTCGGACCGGCGCCCCTGCCCGCCGGGCTCGCCATCGTTGGCGAGCACGAAGCCCGTGGTGGTGGGCGTCTGCGCAGAAGTTACCCGGGGGTATGGCCCCGCGGAACGCTTTTACTGATCACAACTCAGTAAAGGAGCGAAGATCACCCGCTCGCGCGAAACGGTTCTACTGACCCCAAGTCAGCCGATCCGGGCGTCCACGGCCTCGGCCGAGAAGCGGTCGTCGATCGCCACCCGCGCCAGCCCGACGAGCACCGCCTCGGGCCCGAGCGCGGCAGCCCGGATCCGCAGGCGCGCGGTCGCCCGGGGCTGCGCGCCCGCGTACACGCCCGCGCGGATCCCCGCGATCATGGCGGGCACCGCGAGCTCGCCCGCCACGACGAGGTCGGCCGGGTTGAGCACCCCGACGACGACGGCCAACACCCGCCCGATCAGCCCCGCAGCCCGCTCCAGCTCCGCCGTCACGAGGGCGTCCCCGCGCTCGGCCAGCGCACGCAGCTCGGCCAGCGAGCCGACGTCGGAACCCGCCTCGCCGAGGCGGCGCAGCAGCGCCGTCCCGCCCGCCTCCGCGGCAAGGCAGCCCCGCCGGCCGCAGCGGCAGACGGCGTCACCGCCCACGTCGACGTGCCCGATGTCGCCCGCCCCGCCGTCGGTCCCGCGGTACGTGCGTCCGTCGATGACGAGGCCAGCCCCGAGGAACCGGGACACCTTGACCAGCACGAACGGCTCAGGCCTGCCGTCCCGCCCGGCGCCGAGCTCGGTGAACTCGCCGTACGCCATCGCGTCGGCGTCGTTCTCGAGGTGCACCGGCACGTCGAACCGGGCGCGCACGGCCTCGACGACGGGCCACGCGCCCCAGCCCGGCATCACCGGCGGATCGGACAGGCGGTGGTCGTGCGGGTCCACGGGGCCGGGCACCGACAGCGCGACCCCGCCGACGGCGGCGGGCTTGATCCCGGCGTCGGCCAGCAGGTCGTCGAAGCCGTCCAGGAGCTGCGGCAGCACCGCCTCCGGTCCCGCCGCGAGGTCCACGGCCAGCGACGCGCGGGCCAGGAGCGTCCCGTGCGGATCGAGGACCGCGAGCACAGCCGAATCCAGCTCCAGCGCCGCCACCAGCACCAACGAGTCCGTCGGGTCGAAAACGAACCGCTCCGAGCGCCGTCCGCCCGTCGCTCCCGCGTCGCCCGCCGCGCGGACGATCCCCGCCGCCACGAGCGCGTCCATCCGCTGCGCCACGGTGACGCGCGAGAGCCCCGTCGCCTCCAGCACCTGGCTCCGCGTCGTCGCCCGTCCGCTTCGGATGAGCTGCAGGATCTCGCCCGCGCCTGCTGCCACGTCGTTCCTCAGTTCTCTCGGGCCGACCGGCCCTTGTCGGCCGGCCGGCCCTTGTCGCTCCCGGGCCGATCAGCCCTTGTCTGCCCCCGCGGTCAGTCCCTCGGTGAGGGCACGCTCGGCCACTCCATACAGAATCACGATCGGCACGGTAAGGAGAACGCTGCCCGCCATGAGAACCGTCTTCGAGACCTCCTGGCCGTCGGCGAGACGGGTGAGCCCGAGCGACACGGTCCACAGGTCCTGCTTGGCGGACAGGAACAGGAGCGCGAACAGGAACTCGTTCCACGCGATCATGAACGAGTACAGCGCCGTCGACATGATGGTCGGCATCGCGAGCGGCACGGTGATGCGGGTCATGATCTGGAACCGGGAGGCGCCGTCGATCACCGCCGCCTCGTCGATCGACTCGGGGATGCCCGCGAGGTAGTTGCGCAGCATGTGCACCGAGACGGGCACGGTCAGCGCCACGTACGCGATCACCAGCCCCACCAGCGACGACCCGAGACCCAGCACCTGGAAGCCCACGAAGACCGGCACCGCGATGATGATCGTCGGGAACAGGTACACGGCCAGGAACAGCCACGAGACCTGGGAGCGCCCGGCGAACCGCAGCCGTGTCAGCGCGTACGACGCCGGCACCACCAGCGCCACGGTCAGTGCCGACGCCGCGACGGCGACGACCGCGGAGTTACGCATGAACCGCCCGAACCCGTAGCCGCCGTCCTCCTCGGAGGCCAGCACGGCGCGGTAGGTCTCGGTGGTGATCCGGTCGAGCTGCGGCAGCACCCGCAGCGGGTCGCGCAGCAGGTCGTCGATGCGCACGAAGCTCAGGCTCAGCATGTAGACGAACGGCAACACGGTCGCCGCGACGAGGGCCACGATGACGACGACGCGCAGCACCCGCAGCACGCTGCTCTGGACGGACACCGCGCTCATCGCGTCTCCTCCCGCTGCCGGGCCGTGAGCCGCAGGTAGATCGCCAGCGCGACCCCCAGGAACACGGCCATCACCGCGGCCGTCGCGCTGGCGCCGCCGATGTCGCTCGACCCCGTGAGCTGCTCGAACACGCGGACCGAGGCCACCTGCGTGCCCGCGGCGCCGCCAGTGAGCAGGTAGACGTCGTCGAACTCGTTGAAGGCCATGACCATGCGGAACAGCACGAGCAGGGCCACCGTGGGCAGGAGCTGCGGCAGCACCACGAACCAGAACTTCTGCAGCGGTGTGGCGCCGTCGACCACCGCGGCCTCCTCGATCTCCTTGCTGAGGCCCGTCAGGGCCGCCCCCAGGAAGAGGAACGCGAACGGGAAGTACCGCCAGATGTCGTAGACGATCACGGTGCCGAGCGCCGTGGGCGCGGCCGAGAGGAAGTTGACCGGGTGCTCCCAGCCGAGCACCTGTGTGCCGAACGCGTTCACCACGCCGTACTGCGGGTTCAGCGCGACCTGCCACACGAACGTGGTGGCCACGACCGGCGCCACGTACGGCAGGAGCATGACGGCGCGCAGCGGCGCGCGGAACCGGAACCGGTCCCGGAACGCGAGCGCCGCCACGAGGCCCACGGTGATCGACCCGACGGTGGTCGCCACCGAGTACTGGACGGTGGTCACCAGCGCCTGCCAGAAGGCCGGCGACGTGAGCACGTCGGCGTAGTTGTCGAGCGTGAGCTCGTTGAACAGGCCGTTGCGGGCCACGTCCACGTAGCGCGCGTCCTGGAACGACAGCACCACCGTCCACACGATGGGGACCACGATGATCGCGGCCGTCACGAGCACCACCGGCGCGACGAGCGTGATCCCGTCGCGGCTCTCGCGGCCGCGCAGCTTCGACGGCGGCACGCCCCTCCCGCTTCGCAGGCGCCCCTCCTTGACCCGCCTCATGGGTCAGTCGCGGCCGGCGATCTCGGCGACCGCCTCCTGCATGGCCGCCTGGGCCTCGGCGGCGTCGACGCTGCCCGAACCGAGGTCGGCCGCCGCCTTGGCGAGCGGCAGCTCGCTCGTGATCGGGCCAAGGATGGCGCCCTGGCCCTGCGGCAGCGCCCAGCGGTCCGCGGACTCGGGGGCGGCGGCCAGGGTGTCGGTCACCTCGGCGGGCCAGACGTCGGAGAACGTCTGCCGCGAGTCGATGCCGATCTCCAGCCCGGACCACGCGTCGGTGTACTCGGTGGGGTTGTCCGCCGTACCGGTGCGCACGGGCACCTTGCCCTCGGGCGCCATCGCCAGCCAGTCCTCGTACGCGTCGGACATCATGTACTCCACGAAGTCGGCCGTCTCGGGGTCCGCGCCGTCGGTGAGACCCCAGGACACGAACTCGACGTAGCCGGCGGCGTCCCCGCCGCCGCCGCCCGCGGACGGCCCCTCCACCACGGGCACGACGCCGGTGTGGTCGGCGAGCCAGCCCGGGTCGTCGGCGCACTCGTCGCACGACGGCGTGAACTCCTCCCGCAGCCCGGCCATCTCGTCCAGCAGGAACGACGACCAGACCGCCATCGCGGCCTGCCCGGCGAAGTACGACGCGCGCGTGGACTCGACGCCCTGCGAGCCCTCGGGCGAGAACTCGCCGGCCAGGTCGCCGTACAGCCCGATGGTCTCGGTGCAGGCGGGGCTGTCGAGGGTCGCCTCCCCGGCGTCGTCCACGAGCTCGCAGCCGTTGCCCTGGGCCAGGAACTCCAGCGTCTGCTGCGTGAACGGGTCGGCCGCGTCGGTGGACAGCGTGATCCCGTACCGCCCGTCGGCCGTCAGCTCCTCGGCGGCCGCGCGCAGGTCGTCGTAGGTGGTGGGCGGCTCCAGGCCCGCCTCATCGAACAGGTCGGTGCGGTAGTAGACCATCATCGGCCAGGCGTCCGAGGGGACAGCGAGCAGCTCGTCGCCGTCGCTGGTCAGCTCCAGGGCCTGCGGCGTGAACGTGTCGGCGCCGAGCGCGTCGACCACCTCGGCGGCGGCGTCCCGGTCGAGGTAGCCGTCCCGGTCGAAGGACCGGACCAGCCCGGGGCTGATCGCGTTGACCACGTCCGGCATGTCCTCGCCGGAGAGCGCCGCGGCGGACAGGAGCTGGGAGACCTGGTCCTCCTCGACCGGCACCAGGTCCGTCTCCAGGCCGGACTCGTCGGCCCAGGCGTCCATCGCGGCCTGCTGGATCGCGAGGCGCTCGGGCTGCGTCTCGACGGTCCAGACGGTGATCATCCCGTCGGACTCGGGGCTGCCGCTGCCGCAGGCGGTGAGCGTGAGGACCGCCGCCGCGACCGTCGTGGCCGCGATCGTCAGGCGGGCGGTGGCCGCGCGGTGGTGCCGGAGCATGACTTC
Organism: Promicromonospora sp. NPDC060204; assembly: GCF_042728455.1. Taxonomy (NCBI): domain Bacteria; kingdom Bacillati; phylum Actinomycetota; class Actinomycetes; order Micrococcales; family Promicromonosporaceae; genus Promicromonospora; species Promicromonospora sp. NPDC060204. The sequence continues at coordinate 3,708 of NZ_JBHWZO010000223.1, read as the reverse complement.
TCCTCGTCATCGAGTGAGTAGATCTGGCACTTATGTCTAACCTACTGTCGAAAGATGCACAAGGACTTTATGGAAGATACGGCCGACGCCGCGGCTCGCGTCCTCGACAGCAACTGGACCGGGCGGCACACCGTCCCGGCCACGGGCCTGTACCCCCATCAGTGGAGCTGGGACTCTGCGTTCGTCGCGATCGGCACCCGGCACCGCGCACCGGCGCGCGCCCGGGCGGAGCTGGTCACCCTCCTCGACGCCCAGTGGCCCGACGGCCGGGTGCCGCAGATCGTCTACGACGTCGAACGCGACGACGACTACGCCCCCGGCGCCGGGTTCTGGGGTGCGCCGACCTCCGGGCTCGTGCAGCCGCCGGTGCACGCCTGGGCCGCGTGGCTCGTGCACTGCGCCGACCCGGTCGGGTCCGCCCAGGAGGGTTTTCTCGCGCGGGTGTACCCCCGCCTCGTCCGCTGGCACGGGTACCTGTACGGGCCGCGAGCGGGCGGCGTCGGCCTGCCCGTGACCAAGCATCCGTGGGAGACCGGCACGGACAACTCGCCCCTGTGGGACGCCGCGCTCGCCCGGGTGCCACCGGAGGCACGCACGCCCATCCGGCGTCCGGACCTGCGGCACGCCGGCACCGGCGAACGTCCCGGCAGCCGCGACTACCGGCGCTACTACCGGCTCGCCGAGGCGTATCGCGACGCCGGCTGCGCCGACGACGTGCCGATCGGGTTCGCGATGGTGTGCCCCCTGTTCAGCACGCTGCTGGCGGTCTCGGAGGTCGCGCTGGCCCGGATGGCGGAGGCGCTGCCCGACGGCGGGGGCGGGCTGCTGTCGCCGGACGGCGGGGGCGACGCGCGGGCCGGCGCGCACGAGGCGGCCGGTGCGCAGGCGGCCCGGGCGCACGAGGCGGCCGCCGCCCGGGTTGTCGCCGCGCTGGACGAGCACCTGTGGGACGAGGACCTGGGCCTGTACGTCGCGCTTGACGACACGACAGGGCGGACGGTCCGGCGGGCGACGGTGAACGGCCTGGTCCCGCTGCTGCTCGCCGATGGTCAGGCGCGGGCCAGGACCGGCGCAGCGACGTCGGGCAGGACGGCGGGAACCGCCGCAGGCGTGGGCTCGCTTCTGGCGGCAGGCCGCGCCGAGCGCCTGCTCGCGACGCTCGCCGGCCCCGGCTTTCTCGGGGGCGGACCGTACCTGCCGAGCACCTCGCGCGACGATCCGGCGTTCGACCCCGCCCTGTACTGGCGGGGGCCGGCATGGTTCAACATGTCGTGGCTGCTGCTGCGCGCCGTCGTCCCCCTGGGCCGCGACGACCTGGCCGCCCGGCTGCGCGAGCACTTCGCCGTCGCCCCGCCGGAAGGTTTCCCCGAGTACACGGACCCCGACACAGGCGCCGGCCGGGGCACGCGGCAGTTCTCCTGGACGGCAGCCCTGACCCTGGACGTGCTGCTCACGGACGAGACGGTGGCACTGCCGAACCCGACCCCGCCGTCGCCCCCGCCACTGGGGTGACCTCTACCCCGTCATTGCGCCCGAAAACAGCCACGTTCCGGGCGTAATGACGGGGTAGAGGCGCACCTTCGTGCGGCGGCGCGCGGCGACGCCTGCGACGTCGGCCCCCGTCCGCACAGCAGAAGGCCCCGGCTCCCACAGGGGGAACCGGGGCCTTCTCGCGATCAGGCGATCAGCTGAGCCGAAGCTCAGCCGGCGACGACCTGGACGCCGATCTTGGCCGACACCTCGGGGTGCAGGCGGATCGACACGGTGTAGTCACCGGTCGTCTTGATGGACTGACCGATCTCGATCTTGCGCTTGTCGACCGACGGGCCACCGGCAGCGGAGACCGCACCGGCGATGTCCGCCGTGGTCACCGCGCCGAACAGACGGCCACCGGGGCCGGCGTTCGCCGTGACGACGACCGGCTTCGCGGACAGCGAGGAGGCCAGAGCCTTCGCGTCGTCCAGCGAGGCGATCTCGCGGGTCTTGCGAGCCTTGCGGATCGCGTTGATGTCGGACTCGGCGCCCTTGGTCCACGGGGTCGCCAGCGAACGCGGGATGAGGAAGTTACGGGCGTACCCGTCCTTCACCTCGACCACGTCGCCGGGCTCGCCCAGGCCGGTCACCTCGTGAGTCAGGATCAGCTTTGCCATTGTTCTCGATCCCTTCCTCAGCGAGCCGTCGACGTGTACGGCAGCAGGGCCATCTCGCGGGCGTTCTTCACGGCCTTCGCGATCTGGCGCTGCTCCTGCACGGAGACGCCGGTGACGCGACGGGCGCGGATCTTTCCGCGGTCGGAGATGAACTTGCGCAGCAGCGCCGTGTCCTTGTAGTCGATGTTGGCGATCTTCGCGGACTTCAGCGGGTTGATCTTCTTCTTGGGCTTGCGCACCACAGGCTTCGCCATGGTGTTGCTCCTTCGTCAGGTGCTGCTCACGGGGCCTGGCAGGCCGCGTGAGCAAAAAAGGTGAACTGGGGGTAGCGGTTAGAACGGCGGGTCGTCCGAGAACGAGCCGCCCGACGACGCCGGGCCTGCCGTGGCCCACGGGTCGTCATTGCTCTGACCGCCACCGGAAGAGCTGAATCCTCCACCGGAGCCGCCGCCCTGCTGGCCGCCGCCTCCGTTGTAGCCACCACCGCCGCCGCCACCGAAGCCGCCGCCACCGGACCGCTGGGCCCGGGTGACCTTGGCCGTGGCGTAGCGCAGGGACGGACCGATCTCGTCCACCTGCAGCTCGACGACGGTGCGCTTCTCGCCCTCACGGGTCTCGTAGGAGCGCTGGACCAGGCGACCCTGCGCGATGACGCGCGTGCCCTTGGTCAGCGACTCCGCGACGCTCTCCGCGGCCTCGCGCCAGATCGAGCAGCGCATGAACAGGGTCTCCCCGTCCTTCCACTCGTTGCTCTGGCGGTCGAAGGTCCGCGGGGTCGACGCCACCGTGAAGTTGGCGACCGCCGCACCGGAAGGGGTGAAGCGCAGCTCAGGGTCCCCGGTCAGGTTCCCGATCACTGTGATGACAGTTTCACCAGCCATGCCAATTCCTCGATTCAGTCGACGTTCCGTACGCGTTGTCCGTGCTCGCGGTGAATGCAACCACGAACCACTGACACTCGCGCGGGCGTAGGAGGTTCAGTTCCGACGACTTACTTGTCGCCGGTGCGCAGGATCTTGGTCCGGAGCACGACCTCGTTGAGGCCGAGCTGGCGGTCCAGCTCCTTGGCGGTGTCCGACGTCGCGGTGAAGTCGACGACGGCGTAGATGCCCTCGGACTTCTTCGAGATGTCGAACGCCAGGCGGCGGCGGCCCCAGATGTCCACCTTGTCGACGGAGCCACCCTCGGTCGTGATGACCGACAGGTACTTGTCGAGCGACGGGGCAACGGTGCGCTCCTCGACCTCCGGGTCCAGGATCACCATCAGTTCGTACTGACGCATGTGTATACCCACCTCCTCTGGTCTCAGCGGTCACGGTCGTTCCGTGACAGGAGGGTTCACAGCAAGGGCCAAGCCTACCCGCCCTGTGGACAACGGCGGAATCGAGCGCGCGAGACCCCCCTCACACCGTCCACGGCACCAACGACCGCAGCGCCGGGCAGGTGCCGAAGTCGCCCTTCACCTTCTTGCCGAGGGAGTCGAGGGAGAGGCCGCCGGGGGCGTCTGCCTCCGAGCCCGCCGCCGGGAGGCCCTGGCCCTTCGGGAAGGTCAGTTCGG
>NZ_JBHWZO010000222.1:0-10714 GCF_042728455.1 Promicromonospora sp. NPDC060204 | reverse complement strand
GGCGAAGGGACGGCACGAACTCGTCCTCGACCTCTCCGACGTCCTGTTCTGCGACTCCAGCGGCGTCGGTGTCCTGATCGCGACCCGCACGCCTGATCTGTTGTCGGGGTGATGTTTACCTCGGACTTCGTCCGGTGTAGAGCTCGGAGCCGCTGGTGAAATCATGGTTGGCGAGCTGTGAGATGGCGGCCACGACGATCTCAAGGATGGCAGGGTTGCCGTTGGCGGAGTCGCAGTGCTTGGCTTCAAGCCAGAATCGGGCCTCGGACGTGCCACCGAAGTAGTGGTGCTCGATGATTCCGATCGCGCGAGTGGTACCTGGGTCGGCGACCGTGACGCTCACCGGCATGAACATGCGGTGCGTATGGATCGTGACGGAGCCATTTCCGAATCGTGTGTTGAGGTCCCTGCTGATGGCTGCGAGAGCTGAATAGGACTCTCCTACGCGGGCATCGAATCGCGCCCGGTCGTAGTACAGGCCGGTAAGCCGGCGTCCGGTCCGATCCCAACGGAGCCACCGGGGCTCGGGCATCACGAAATGCACTCGAACACCACGCGCGACGGCCTGCTCCACCACGCTGGGTGAGCGCGAGATCCTGGTCATCCCGATGCCACAGCAGAGAATGGTGCGCTCGGCCGCACGGAATATGCCGGCGAACTGGTCGGTGCCGTGCGTATGTCCGACCTTGGAGATCCCCCGCAGGCGCTGAAGCTCCGCGCGGGCCATCTCGCGGCGGAGCAGGCGCACGGTGAGTGCTGCGCCCAGACCGACGAGCAGGAGCGACATGGCGATCACGAGCGCGGTGGTGATCCTGTCGTCCAGCAGATTCGGGACGAAGGCGAGCAGCAAGTTGGCCACTGATCCGACTGCGACCAGGAGCAGGCTTCCGTGAGCCCAGCGTTCCATGGCGAATCACCCCGAGACCGCGATCGCTGTCAGAGCATCCATCCAGTTCGCAGGTAAATATATCCCACTTAAATACACCAAAATAGGCGCAGATGGGCACGAGCTTGGCGTCACATTGCCATGCGGAAGCCCGTGGGCACCGGCAGTCAGGCGGTCGCGGGCTCCTGCGCTTCCCGGAGCAGCACCTCGTGCTGGGTCGCCGTCAGGAACCTGCGGATCGAGTCCCGGCTCCGCGTGAGGCAGTCGATGCGCGCCTGGACCCCGACCAGCTCAGTGGCGAGCTGCTGGGCCACCTCCCGCGGGCAGGTCGGGTCCTCGCGCTCGGCGGCGTCCTCCGCGTCGAGGAGGATCTTGACCAGTCGCGTGGGGATGCCTGCCTGGACCAGTCCGGCGACGCGCGACACCCGCTCCACATGGGCTTCCGTGTAGGTGCGGTACCCGTTTGCCGCCCGGTCCGCCTCGAGCAGGTCCTGCTGCTCGTAGTACCTGATGAGACGGGTCGTGACCCCCGTCCGCGTGGCGAGCTCGCCGATCCTCATGACGCACCTCCGGGCAGGGCCTTGACATTGACACCAGTGTCAAACTTTAGCGTGGTCGACATGGACACGACAGGCACCACACCCGCCGCCCGGACCAGCACGAACACTGTATCGGCGACCCCGGCCGCCCCTCCCGCACCGCCCGCCGACGTCCTGCCCTGGCCGTCGCTCCTCGTGCTCGGCGCGGGCACCCTGTTCATGGTCACCGCCGAGATGCTGCCCACGGCGGTGCTCCAGCAGATGAGCACCGGCCTGGGCGTCGCGGAGTCCAGCACCGGCCTGCTCGTCTCGATGTGGGCGGCGGTCGTCGTGGTGCTGAGCTTCCCGCTGGTGCGGCTGACGCGCCGGTGGGACCGCCGCGCGGTGATCGCCGGGGGACTGGCGGTGCTCGCGCTTTCGTCCGCGCTCACGGCGCTCGCCCCGACGTTCCAGGTGGCGGTCGGTGCGCGAGTCCTGGGTGCGGCCGCCGTCGGCCTGCTGTGGGCGACGACCAACGCGCACGTCGCCGACCTGGTCCCCGACCGCCTGCTGGGGCGGGCGATCGCCGTCGTGCTCGGCGGGGCGACCCTCGGGATGGTGGTGGGCACGCCGCTGGCCCGGCTCGTGGCCGACGCCGCCGGCTGGCGCGCCGCCTTCTGGGCCCTCGCGGCCCTGAGCCTGCTGGCCGCGGTCGCGGTCCGGCTGGTCGTGGCCCGGGTGGCGGCCCCGGACGCCCGGGCCGGAGCGGCCGGCGGCGCGGGCGCCCTCGGCGCGCCGCGGCGCGGGACGGCGCAGCTGCTGACGGTGACCGGCCTGGTCGCGCTGGTCCTGGTGGGCCACTACGGCGCGTACACGTACATCACCCGGCTGGCCGAGGTGCCCGCGCAGTCGCTGCCCGGCGGGATGAGCACCCTGCTCCTGGTGTTCGGGCTCGCGTCGGCCGTCGGCGTCGCGCTGGCGGGCCGGCTCGGCGACCGGAGCGGCCCGGCGCTGGTGGTCAGCGTGGCCGCGACCGCGCTCACCGTGCTCGGGCTCGGGGCCGTGGACGCCGGCCCCGTGGTCGGGGTCGCCGTCGTCGTCGCGTGGGGCGTCGTCTCGGGCGCCCTGCCGCCGTTCGCGCAGACGCTGATCCTGCGGCTGGCCGGGCCGGAGCGCCGCTCGTTCGCGGGCGCGCTGATCCCGGTGCTGTTCAACGGCGGGATCGCCGTCGGGGCAGCCCTCGCCTCGTTCGTGGTGGCGGGGTCCGGGGTGGCGGCGGTGCCGCTGCTGGCGGCCGTGGTGGTCGGCGTCGCGGCGGTGGGCCTCGCGGTGTCGGTCCGCCGCGCCTGACCCGCGGCTCAGCAGGCCGGGGCCACCGGGCCGCTCGAACCCGTGTTGACGTACGCGTCCGAGATCCAGTTGCCCGGCCCGATACGGTTCCACACGTTGCTGGTGCCGTAGTAGCCGGTCACCGTGGTGCCGGTGGCGGTGCACTCGATCACGACGTTCGCGTGGTTCCCGGCCTGCCCGACGGCGGCGTTGCCGGTGCCGGGCCCGGAACGGACCGTGAGCGGTCCGCCGCTGGTGCGCACGACGCCCTTGGGGCCGGAGCCGGTCCACAGGTAGGTGACGGTGGTCCAGGCGTTGTCGGTCAGCCCCAGGCCGTCCCAGAACGTGCCGTCCGCGAGGTCGATCCCGGCCGGGTTGGCCACCCGGCGTCCGAAGCCGTCGAGCCCGCCGTTGTAACCGTCCTGGTAGGCGGCCTGCGCCTGCGGCTTGCCCTGCGGCAGGTCGGCCCAGGACTGGCGCGTCCCGGACGCGTTCCAGTGGTCGTCGGTGGTGTTCCACGGGCCGACGTCCCACACCGGGGCGTACGCGCAGCGGCCCGTGCTCGCGGCGCAGACCCGCACCGAATAGCTACCCGAGTTGTTCGACGACAGCCCACGCCGCGACGGGAGGGCCACAAAGTGGTCGCGCGACGTGATGACGTGCCCGTTGGCGGTGGTGCCGCCCACGAGGCCCTCGCGGGTCGCGTACACGGTGTACGCCCGCTCGCCCGACGTCGGGCGGGCCTCGACCTCCTGGAGGGACCGGGACCGCTTGGTCTCGGGCGTGAGCGTCACCTCCCGCACGACCGGGCTGGCCTCGCCGTCGCCCACGAGCGTGACGCGGGCCTGCACGGTCCGCGCGGCCACCGGCAGCGGGGTGCCGGCCGGGACCCACTCGGTCCAGGAGTCGGGCCCCTCGTCGGCGTACCGGCCGCGGACGTCGACCAGCACGGAGGTGCCGGCCGGGGTCGCCGCGTCGAGGCGCAGCCCGTCGCCAGAGGCGCGCACCCCGGCGTCGTCCGCGCCGACGTCGGCGAGGTCGACGGACCACGCCCGCGCGGCGTCGTCCGCCCCGGACCCGGTGCCCGGGGTGCCGGCCGCGACGGCCGTGCCCGAGACGATCAGAAGGGCGCAGGTGGTGGCCGCCAGGAGCGCGGCGCGGCGTCGGGGACTGCGAACCTGGATCAGCATGTGCTGAATGTAGGCGACCAACTATTTCACCCGCGAGGGGAAACGGGTGAAATCTTGGTCGATCGGCGACCTGTCCGTCTGCCTGGCGTCCCGCCCTCGCCGGACGCACGGGACCGCCCGCGCGTGGGGCATGATCGGAGGCGCACCCAGCGGTGGCACCGGAACGGCGGTGTCCCCAGACGAGCAAGGAGAACGACGTGTCCGAGTTCCTGGCCGACAAGCCCGGCAAGTACGACCTCGACGGTGACGGCATCCCGGACGTCGAGGTCGCCGACACCGACGGCGACGGCGTGGTGGACGCCCAGTTCGAGGACTACGACGGTGACGGCGTGCCCGACGTCGAGCTGTACGACACCGACGGTGACGGCGTGCCGGATGTCGTCGTGGAGACCGTCGCCGGCACGTCGACGATCTCCGTGGACACCGACGGCGACGGCGAGGACGAGCCCGTGGACTCGTTCCCGGCCTGACCTCTAGCGGGCTGCCGCCGGCCGGCCGTAGACCAGCCGGCGCAGCAGCACCTCGGCCGGGCCGCGGCGGCCCGTGCGTTCCTGCCAGACGGCGAACGCGACGGTGAGCCCCCACACGACCACGGCGTACAGCAGCATGCTCCACGAGCTGAGGTACTGGCCCAGGCCGAGGCCCCACGCGGCCAGGACCGGCGCGCACAGCACGGACTGCAGCAGGTAGGACGTCAGCGACCGCTTGCCGACCGCCTGCACGGCGCCTGCGAACGGCCCGTCGGTGAGGAAGAGGTTGCGCGACGGCGCCCCGGTCCGCCGCTGGGCGACGCGGTGCCCGATCAGGCCGAACAGCGCGACGTAGCCCAGCCCGCCGAAGAACCCGGTGAGGAACTGCACCGGGTAGAACACCCACGCGGCGTGGTCGGGCACGTCGATCGCCCCGACGTGGTCGAGCGCGGAGGGCAGGGGCCCGAGCCAGCCGATCGTGATGCCGACGACGGCGACGCGCCGCAGCAGGGTCAGGTGCTCGCCCGGGTGCTCCAGGATGCGGCGTCGGCCGGCCCAGAACGCGAGCAGGAGCATCATCGGGACCACCAGGACGAGCAGGCCCTGGAGGAACGTGCCGAGCGTCCAGTAGGTCAGCCGCTCGCCGATCGAGGCGAGGTACGACGTCGTGGCCATCGACTCGCTCGACGGCGCGAGGTCGGCGGCGATGCTCCGCGCCGTGGGGTCGTCGGCGGGGAGCTGTGCCACGAACCAGGCACCGGCCACGGCGAAGGCTGTGCCGATGGTCAGCAGGACGCCGAACACCCACGTCCACACGAGCAGCGTGCGGTCCTTGACCTGGAAGAACAGCCAGACCATGAGCAGGCCGGCCAGGCCGTAGGCCCCGAGCACGTCGCCCATCCAGAGCAGCGCCGCGTGCACGAACCCGAACGCGAGCAGCAGCCAGTTGCGCCGCTGCAGCAGCCGGCGGGCCGCCCGCTCCGGGGTGCCCGAGGAGACCTGGCGGTTGTAGAGCTGCATCATCCCGTAGCCGAACAGGAACGCGAACATGGGGTAGGTCCGCAGGTCCACGAGGACGATGACGAGAAAGTCGGCCGCCTTGTCGACGACCGACCCGTCCACCGGGTGCGACGCCCCGGCGCTCATCTCGCTGCCCCACAGGTAGTACGGCGTGTTCGCGACGGCGATCAGCAGGAGCATGAATCCCCGCGCCAGATCGGGTGCGGGCGAACGTTCGGCGGCCTGGACTGGTCCTCGGGTGAGGGCTGCGGTCGTCATGCACCCATCTCAGCAGCCCACGGCCTGGCCCGCGAGGAAAGCGCTAGGCCGCGGGCTCGCCGAGGCGGGCGCGCTCCTCGTCGACGATCCGGCGTGCCACCTCGGCGTCGGCGATGTCCGGCGTCCCGGGCGTCGCGGCCACGGTGGCGCGCCCGGCGTACTCCGCGAACAGCTCGGCCTTGGTGCCGAGGATGTCCAGGAGCCGCTCGTCCACGCTGTCCTCGATGAGCAGCCGGTGCACCTGGACGGTACGCACCTGGCCCATCCGGTGCGCGCGGGCGATGGCCTGCGCCTCGACGGTCGGCTTGACCTGCGGCTCGCACAGGATCACCACGGAGGCGGCCTGGATGTTGAGCCCCACGCCGCCGGCTTCGATCTGGCTGACGAGCACCCGGGGCTCCGCCGCCTGCGTGAACTCGTCGACCAGCTCCTGGCGACGGGCCGACGGCACGGACCCGGTGATGGGCCCGACGGCGAGCGGGCCCAGCTCGGCGAGCACCCGCTCGATCACGTCGCGGAAGTAGGAGAAGACCACCACCTTGCGCTTGTTCTCCACCGCCTCGTCGACGATCTCGCGGAGCCGTTCCAGCTTCGCCGTCGGCTCGGGGGCCTCGACGAACGCGGCCCGGCGCATGTCCGCGAACGACCGCTTGAGCACCGCCTGGCGGTAGGCGGCGCCGTCGTGCTTGCCGAACCGCTCCCACTCGTCCACCTGGACCAGCTCGGGCAGTTCGGTCAGCACGTCCTCCTGGTTGCGCCGCAGGTAGACCGTCGCGACCGACCGGCGGAAGGCCGAGGCGCCCGCGAGGCCTGCCGCCGGGTCGATGTCGTCGGCGACCTCGGGCTTGAGGTAGCCCACGAGGCTGCGGAACTCGTCCACGGTGTTCTCCATGGGCGTGCCCGACATGAACAGCACGCGCTCGGCCGCGCGGGCCCAGTCGGCGGTGCGCTCGGAGCGCTGCGCCTCGGGGTTCTTCACGTAGTGCGCCTCGTCCACGACCAGCAGGGCGGGGCGCGGCAGGTCGCCGGCCCGCAGGTGCCCGAGCTGGGGGAAGGTGGCGACGCCGACGCCGCCGTCGGCCGCCCACTCCTTGATGCCCGCCTCGCGGTCGTCGCCGTGCAGCACCCGGACCGAGAGCTCGGAGTGCGCCGCGACCTCGCGGGCCCAGTTGGCCGCGACGCTCGCGGGGCAGACCACGAGGAAGTGCGTGCTCCCCTTGGCGGCGAGGTGGGCCATCACCGCGATGGCCTGGACGGTCTTGCCCAGGCCCATCTCGTCGCCGAGGATCGTGCGCCGCTGGGCGAGCGCGTACCGGGCGCCGAACGCCTGGTAGCTGCGCAGCGAGACCTTCAGCAGCGAGGTGTCCAGGTCCTGTACCGCGACCTCGCCCACCACGTCCTCGGGCAGGAAGCCCTCGGCGGCCGCGACGTCGATGCCCAGGTTGACCAGGTCGCCCAGCGCGGTGATGTAGGCGGCGGCCCGTGCCTCGTAGTCGCTCCAGACCTCGGCGTCGGACGTCGCCGTGAGCACCTCGTCCAGGTGACGCAGGTCGTCGGTGATCCCGACGGCGTCGAGGTCGTCGGCGAGGGTGCTCAGGTCGGTCAGCGCGGCGTCGGCGCGGTCGGTGCGCGCACGGCCCGCGAAGAACCGCCGCACGAACGTGGCGCGCAGCGCACCGGCCTCGGCCAGGCGGGCGAGCTCCCGCACGTCGACGTCGAGCCGGTCCTGCCAGGTCTCGAAGAAGCGCTGGACGTGCAGGTAGTCGTGCAGCGCGCGCACCAGGCGGGTGGCGAGCGGGTCGGCGGGGGCGTGGTCCAGCCGGAAGGCGAGCCCGGCGTCCACGGCGTCGAAGACCTGCTGGGCCGCCGCACGCAGTGCCTCCGCGGTGCGGGCGCCGACGCCCGCGATCGCCGTGAGCTCCTCCGGGGCGGCCGCCCGCACCTGGCCGACGGTGCGGAACCCGGCCTGCTCCACCGGGCCGAGGCGCAGGCGTCCCGTGCCCACCTCACGGATCCGGTCGAGGGGCACCTCGGACAGCTCGTCCAGCACGCGGGCGTCGCGTGCCGCGCGGTAGGCCGCGCGGACGCGTGCGGGGGCGCCGCGGCGCTGGCTGAGGGTACGGGAGCCCAGGTCGTGCCGGGTTCCGGCGTGCTGGAGCAGGTCGCGGGCCTCGCCGCGGGACCAGGTCTTCATGGCCGACGACGGTACCGGGCGCGGGCCGTCCGGAAGGCCCCGACGCGCGTCGTGGACCGACGTTTCTTACATACCGGACCGAATGCTCATTCTGGTAGTTTCGTCGCACCAAAAACAGGAGGAACGAGTGAGCACGGACGCACTGCCGGAGCAGGCAGAGGTGGCGCAGGCCGCCGCGACAGGGGAGCCGGCACCGGGGACGTCGCCGCAGGCGGCGTCGGCCGTCGCGGAGCCCGACGCCGGCCCGCAGCCGGTCGCAGGGGCAGAGCCGGCCGCCGGGGCGGAGCCGGCCGTCGCGCAGGCACCGGCTGCCACACCGGCACCGGCCGCCGCGCCGGAGCAGGACGAGGGTCCGGAGCGCGAGGACAACATCGAGACGCGCACCGCCGCCCGGCTGCACCAGCTGGTGGCCTCGGGCGCGGAGAAGCTGCCCGGCGAGGCCGGCAGCACGGTGTCGCGGCTGGCCGTGGCGCTGCTGTCGTTCGGCAGCCAGGCGGCGGCCAAGGACCCGGAGAAGACGACCTCGGCGCTCGTCGGCGAGGCCGTCGGCCTCTTCAAGAGCCTGGACGACGACGACCCGGGCAAGCAGCGGGTCGCCCTGGAGCACGCGCTGGAGACGGTGACGACGTCGGCGCTCGGCAGCAAGGAGCGCTCGCAGGTGCTGGAGGTCGCCGAGGAGGCGATGGGCCTGTGGGCCAAGCTCCGCGGGACGTCGTCCGACCTCGCGAAGTCCGACGCCGCCACCTCGATGCGCTCGCTCACGAGCGCGCTGCGCAAGGACGGCCGCGACGACGAGGCGGACGAGGCCGAGTCGGAGGCCAAGCGCCTGGAGTCCTGACCGGACCCCACACCCCGTTGAGTGCTGGGTATTTGCTCATTTCTGTGTGCCAGAGGCGCAAATACCCAGCACTCAACGCTCAGTCGGGGCAGGTTGGGGTGTTCGTGAGGGTCACCCCTTCGGGCATGTCCGCCGCCGTCGGCTCGCGGCCCGCCATGGCGCAGGCCCGGGTGATCATCTGGTCGTCCGCGAAGGTCCACCCCGTGGTGACGCCGTGGTCCTGGACCACCAGCAGCTGACCGTCGCCGGCGTACACGTCGCTCGGCGCGACGGCGCCGCCGGGCGCGTAGAGGCGGGTCGCCAGCGCGCCGACCTTCTGGCCGGTCCCGATGTCGAAGAACGCCAGCGCCGAGCCCTGGTTGCGGGCCACGAGGTCGGGCCCGGGCAGCACCGCCAGCACGTCGCCGTAGGTGCCGGTGAGGTCGAGGCTCTCGGGGGCGCCCGGCCCGGACACGGCGCGCAGCCGCACCTTCGAGTCCAGGCCCAGCGTCACGAGCTGCTCGGGCAGCGCGGTGTCCTCGGGGCTGCTGCGCTCGCCGATCACGTGCACCTGCTCCACGCTGCTGCCACGCACCGTCCAGACGTCGCTCTCGCCCGCGGCCGCGGCCGTCAGGTCGGCCACCCGGAGCGAGAAGTCACGGGGCGCGACGGCGACGCTGCTCCCGTCGTCGGCGACCGCCACCCGGCCCGGTTCCGCCCACTGCGACGCGAGCCGCGGCGTGCTGCCGATCGGCCCGGGCACGTACAGCGCCCGCTCCTGGAGCCCGACGTCGAGCACGTGCAGCCCGGAGCACGTGTCGACGAGCACGATGTCGTCGCGCGTGCGCCGGGCGCTCACGATCGTGGCGCAGGCCGGGTCGCCCCGGTCCAGGCCCGGCGCGACGAGGTCGCGGAACCCGGCCTCGTACCCCGCCGTCGTCCCGGCCTGGGTCCGGTAGGCGTCGCCGTCGGGGGTCACGAGCAGAAGCCGGCTCTCGTCGAGCCAGACCGGCAGCAGCGGGCGCCCCGCGTCCGGGCTGCCCGCGGGCAGGTCCACCGTGCCGAGTCCGTGGATCATGACGGTGCCGTCCGACCAGGACGCCGCGGTGCTGGCCGGCTGCGTGGGCCCGGCCCGGTACGTGGCCAGGACGGCGGTCGGCCCGCCGGTATCGGCCGCGCCGTCCGCCGCGCCGTCGCCCGCGCCGTCCGCCCCGCGAGCCGCGGCCGCGCCCGCCGCGCTCGGCAGGGGCACGTCCCCGTGGGTGCCGGCGGTGCTCCACAGGGCGATCCGGCCGTCCGACGCGGCCGCGACCCGGTCGACCCCGACCAGGACCGGCGACTGGGGCCGCTGGATGCCCGACAGGTGCCAGGTGCGGTGCACGTCGGTGCCGGCGCCGATCTCGCACGCGACCAGCCCGTCGTCGGTGGCGACCAGGGCACGTGTGGTCGCGTCGTCGATCGCCACCACCTCGGGGTTCGACCAGACGCGGGGGACCGGGCAGCCGGCCGACCGCACGGAGCCGTCCGCCCAGTGGTGCAGGGTCACAATTGTCGTGTCGCCGTCGGAGCTCAGCGTCGCCCAGTCCCGCAGCGACGGCGACGGCACGCCGCCCTCGGGCAGCTCGACGGGCGCAGCCCCGGTCAGCTCCAGGGAGTCGAGGCTGCGGATCTCCAGCGTCCCGGCGGCGGCGTCGGCCACGGCGAGGGTGCGGCTGGAGCCGACGGCGAGCGAGGTGACCGCCAGGTCGGTCTCCGCCTTGGTGCGGAACGCCAGCCGCTGCTCGTGCGGGCGCTGCGGGCCGTCGTCGGACTCCAGGACGGCGAGGTCGCGCCCGTCGAGGTTGATGCTGCCGATCCGGTTCCGACCCGTCTCGCCGTCCTGCCACGCGATGAGCAGGGTGTCGCCGGCGGGTGTGACCGCCACCGCCGTCGTGCCCGGCAGGTCGAGGTGCGTCTGCCGGCTGGTGCTGCCGGCGGGCAGCGGCCCGAACCGGCCCACGGTCACGCCCAGGTCGTCGACCGCGGCGACCAC
>NZ_JBHWZO010000221.1:0-10878 GCF_042728455.1 Promicromonospora sp. NPDC060204 | reverse complement strand
ACCGTAACTCGCGGAGTTACGGCAGCCGCCCGCCTGCTGAGTACCCGCTCAGCTGTCTCCCCAGGGCAGCCGGGGGTGACAGCGCTGACAACTGTTCCGCGGTGAACCTTGACTCGGGCCCGCCAGGGGTGAATCGTGTGCGTCAGTTGGCCCGGCGGCGTTGCCGGGTTCGCACGACGCAAGGGAGCTTCATGCGCACGGCACGATTCCTCATCGCACCCGTCACCGCGGCGGCACTCGCCCTCTCGCTCGGTGCCTGCGGCTCCGGCGGAGGCGGCTCCGACGCCTCCACGATCAAGATCGCGTACCAGAAGTTCGGCAACTTCACGCAGGCCGACGAGCTGTTCAAGGACGTCAAGGCCGACTACGAGAAGGCCAACCCCGACATCACCGTCGAGCTGGTGCCCATCGAGGCGCAGCAGAACGACTACTTCACCAAGCTCGCCCTGATGAACCGGTCGCCCAGCACCGCGCCGGACGTCATGTACGAGGACACGTACATGATCAAGTCCGACGTCGAGGCCGGATACCTCGCGCCGCTCGACGACTACCTGGCCGAGTGGGACGAGTGGGAGCAGTTCGTCGACAGCGCCAAGGAGGCCGGCGCGGGCGACGACGGCAAGACCTACGGCGTCTCCATGGGCACCGACACGCGCGGCCTGTGGTTCAACAAGGACGTGCTCGCCAAGGCGGGCCTGCCCGAGGACTGGGCGCCGAAGTCGTGGGACGAGCTGCTGGAGGCGGCCCGGGCCATCAAGGAGTCCGACCCCGACGTGGTCCCGTTCAACATGTACTCCGGCAAGCCCCAGGGTGAGGCCGCGGTGATGCAGGGCTTCGAGATGCTGCTGTACGGCACCGGCGACACCCTCTACGAGGACGGCAAGTGGGTGCTGGGCTCGCAGGGCTTCGTCGACAGCCTCGACTTCATCACCACCGTGTTCGGCGAGGGGCTCGCGCCCACGCCGCAGCAGGCGCTCGACACCAACATCGGCAACACCGTGCAGGCCGAGTGGCTGCCCGAGGGCAAGGTCGGCATCGCGCTCGACGGCTCCTGGGTGGCGGGCAACTGGCTCGAGTCCGGCGTCGCGCCGTGGCCCGAGTGGTCCGAGAAGATGGGCACCGCCCCGATGCCCACCCAGGACGGCTCCGACCCGGGTGCCGTGAGCATGTCGGGCGGCTGGACCCTCGCGATGGGCTCCGGCTCCAAGAACCCGGACGCCGCGTTCGAGTTCATCTCGATGGCGCTGAACCGCGAGAACTCCCTCTGGTTCGACGTCGCGAACAGCCAGATCGCGGTGCGGACCGACGTCGCCGAGGACCCGGAGTACACCGCGACCAACCCGACCACCGAGTTCTTCACCGGCCTCGTCGACGTGACCAACTTCCGGCCCGCGACGTCGGACTACCCGAAGGTCTCCAACGAGATCATGGTCGCGATGGAGGCCGTGATGACCGGCCAGCAGACACCGGAGGAGGCGGCCGCCGCGTACGACGAAGCGGTGACGGGCATCGTCGGCGAAGAGAACACGGTCCAGGGCTGACCTGATGGCCGTCTCGTCCCGCGGCGTGGCGCGGGTGGTTCCGCTCGCGCCCGCCGTCGTCCTGCTCGCGCTCTTCATGCTCGGCCCCGTGATCTGGTCGTTCTACGGCTCGTTCACCAACACCGCGCTCACCGGGCCCAGCGCCCTGAACCCGGAGTGGATCGGGTTCGACAACTACGTGGCGCTGATCGGCGACCCCGACTTCCCCAAGTCGCTGTGGCTCACCGTCGTGTTCGTGTTCCTGTCCGCCGTGGTGGGGCAGAACATCATGGGCATCGCTCTGGCCGGCCTGCTCCGCTCCGCGGTCAAGCCGGTGCGCTCGATCGCCTCGACCATCGTCGTGGCCGCGTGGGTGCTGCCCGAGATCGTGGCCGCGTTCGCCGCGTACGCGTTCTTCCACTCCGAGGGCACGCTCAACACGCTGCTCGGCGGCATCGGGATCACGGGGCCGGACTGGCTCTACTCGACCCCGATGCTCGCGGTGATCCTCGCGAACATCTGGCGTGGCACGGCCTTCTCGATGATGGTCTACTCGGCTGCGCTCGCGGAGGTACCGCCCGAGCTCACCGAGGCCGCCCAGCTCGACGGTGCCAACGGGATGCAGCGGCTCGCCTTCGTGACGATCCCGGTCATCCGGCGGAGCATCTCGACCAACCTGATGCTGACCACGCTGCAGACGCTGTCGGTGTTCACGCTCATCTACGTGATGACCGGCGGCGGACCCGGCACGGACAGCTCGACCCTGCCGATCCTGGCCTACCAGGAGGCGTTCAAGTTCGCGCAGGTCGGCTACGGCACAGCCATCGCGACCGTGATGATCATCGTGGGCGGGATCTTCTCCGTGATCTACATCCGCGCGCTCCGACCGGAGGTGGACTGATGACGGACACGATGACGAGGACCGCCGCGCCCGCCCGGAGCGGGGCCGGCTCGCTGGCCGCGCCCCGCGCCACGGCGACCAAGGTGGCCGCCAACGTGGTGCTGCTGGTGATCGCCCTGTGCTTCGTGCTCCCGATGGCGTGGGTGGTCGTCGCGTCGTTCGACGCGCAGGCCACGCTCTCCTTCGGGCTGCCCGACGCCGTGACCACCGCGAACTTCGCGGCGATCATGACGCCGGAGCTCACGTGGCTGCCGCTGTGGAACGCGTTCGTGCTGTCCGCGGGGTCGGGCGCCATCACGGTGGTGGTCGCGGTGCTCGCGGCCTACCCGCTGTCGCGGTACCGCATGCGGTTCGGCAAGTACTTCCTGTACTCGGTGCTCTTCGGCACCTGCCTGCCGATCACGGCGATCATGGTCCCCGTGTACGCGCTGTTCGTGCAGCTCAACCTGCTCGACTCGCTGCCGGGAACCATCTTCTTCATGGCGGCGACCTCGCTGCCCATGGCGATCTGGATGACCAAGAACTTCATGGACTCGGTGCCGATCTCGCTGGAGGAGGCGGCGTGGACCGAGGGCGCCTCCGCGATGCAGGCCCTGCGGCGCGTGGTGCTGCCGCTCATGCGGCCGGGCATCGCGGTGGTGTTCATCTTCGTGTTCGTGCAGGCATGGGGGAACTTCTTCGTCCCGTTCGTGCTGCTGCTCTCCCCGGAGAAGCAGCCGGCGGCCGTGAGCATCTTCGCGTTCTTCGGGCAGTACGGGTCGGTCGCCTACGGGCAGCTCGCCGCGTACTCGCTGCTCTACGCCGCGCCGGTGCTCGGGCTGTACGTGCTGGTCACCCGCATCTCGGGCTCGGCCTTCGCCCTGGCGGGCGCGGTCAAGGGCTGACGCCGGCCGGCTGACCCGGCTGGCTGACGCCGGGCCGGCTCCCGCCGTCAGGCCGGGGTGTCGAACGTAGAGTTGGTCGCTTAATAGGCGCTCATGAAGCGACCAACTCTACGTTCAGTGGATCCATGAGCCCCGCGCCAGCGGCAGTGGCCGCGACGGCGCCCGCGCTCGTCAGCGGAAGACGACCGTGCGGCGGCCGTCCAGCAGCACGCGGCGCTCCGCGTGCCAGCGGACGGCGCGGGCCAGGGTGCGGCGCTCGACGTCCTCGCCGATGCCCACCAGGTCCTCGACCGTGCGGGAGTGGTCGACGCGCTCGACGTCCTGCTCGATGATCGGGCCCTCGTCGAGGTCGCCGGTCACGTAGTGCGACGTGGCGCCGATGATCTTGACGCCGCGGTCGTGCGCCTGCCGGTACGGCCCCGCGCCCTTGAACGACGGCAGGAACGAGTGGTGGATGTTGATGACCTGACCGCTGAGGTCGCGGCACAGCTCGTCGGACAGGATCTGCATGTACCGGGCCAGCACCACGAGCTCGGCGTCGGTCTCCTTCACCAGGCCGCGGAGCGTCGCCTCCGCCTCGGCCTTGGTGTCCTTGGTGACGGGCACGTGGTGGAAGGGCTTGCCGTAGAACGCGGCGATGTCCTCCAGGTCGCGGTGGTTGCCCACCACGCCGACCACGTCGATCGGCATGCGCTGCGACCGCTCCCGGTAGAGCAGGTCCACCAGGCAGTGCGCGGCCTTGGAGACCATGACGAGGGTGCGGATGCGCCGGCCCACGACGTCGAGCGTCCACGTCATCTGGAACCGGCCCGCCACCTGCGTCATCGCGGCGGTGAGCTCCTCGCGCGACGCCGTCGACTCGACCTGCACGCGCATGAAGAAGAGGCCCGACGCCGGGTCGCCGAACTGCTGCGACTCCGTGATGTTGCCACCGTGCTCCGCGAGCATGCCGGCCACCGCGTGCACGATTCCCGGCTGGTCCGGGCAGGACAGGGTCAGGATCCAGTGGGTGGCAGCGGTCGCGTCGTTCACGCGGTCAGGCTAACCCGGCACGGCGACCGGCGGGGTGCCGTCCCGCGAGAGCTCGCGGCGCATCACCCAGCGCCGTCGGCCGCCGCTCACGCCGCCCGTCTCGGCCGCCCGTTCGAAGCCCGCCGCCTCGAACAGGCGCACCGTGCCGACGTACCCGCTGATCACGTCGACCCGCTCCGCGCCGGCGTCGACCGGGTAGCCCTCGACCACTTCGGCGCCGTGGGCCCGGGCGTGCTCGACGGCCCCGGCCAGCAGGTGGTGCATGAGGCCCCGCTTCCGGTACCCGGCCCGGACCACGAAGCGCACCGCCACCCAGGCGTCGCGGTCGTCGACGAAGGGGATGGTGCGGGTGTTCATCAGCCGCCGGTAGGTGGACCGGGGCGCGACCGAGCACCAGCCCGCGACGACGTCGTCCACGTACACCAGGACGCCCGGGCCGGGCTCGGTGGCGCACTGGTCGCGCATGTAGCCGGGGCGGTCCTCCTGCGCCACCCGGCTGTCCCGGTAGGCCATGCACCAGCAGCCCTTGCCGCCAGGCTTCTTGACGCCCACCACCTCGTAGAAGTCGTCGTACCGCCCGACGGCGGGCCGTACCTCGATGCGCTCCATGACCCCGAACCTACGCGGGGTCACCGACACGCCCGCCCGGACCGTGGTCGCCGTCGACTCGGGCGTGTCACCTCTGACACGATGGACCCATGAGCAACTCCACCACGACGATCGCCCTGGTCGAGGACGACCATGCGGGCGAGCTCCTCACGCTGCGCCGCGCCGCGTTCGTCACCGAGGCCCAGCTGTACGACGACCCGAACATCCCCCCGCTGACCCAGACCCTCGCCGAGCTGCGGGAAGACCTGGCGCGGGACGACGTGGTGACGATCGGCGCGTGGGAGGGTCACCGGATGATCGGCTCGGTGCGCGTCGAGATCGAGGGCGAGAAGGCGACCCTCGGCCGGCTCGCCGTGGCCCCGGACAAGCAGGCGCGCGGCATCGGCACCGAGATGCTGTTCGCCGTGCTCCCGTACCTGCCGGAGCAGACCACGGAGATCTGGGTCTTCACCGGCAAGGACTCCAAGCAGAACCTCGCGCTGTACACGAAGCACGGGTACGAGGAGCAGTACGACAAGGCCGCGGGCGACCTCACCTACACCTACCTGCGCCGGGTGCTGGGCGCCGCGGGCGCGCAGCCGGTACCGCAGGAGAAGTAGCTCAGAAGCCCCACGCGTGGAAGGACTCGATGTCCATCCACGCGTCGAACCTGGGGTTCTCGCGGTTCGGGTAGGGCTTGCCGCCGTAGTGCACGGAGAGCCGGTCGATGCCGGCCAGGCCCTCGTCGGGCGTGATCGTCACGGTGCCCTGGATGCTCACGTGCCGGTACCAGCTCTCGCCGTCGAGCACCGTGAGCGAGACCCGCGGGTCCGCGCGCAGGTGGTCCAGGCGCTTGCGCGTGCCGTCGAGGTTCAGCAGCACCCGGCCGTCCTCGTACAGGTACCAGGTGGCCACCGACACGGGCGCGCCGTCGGGCCGGACGGTCGCCATGACCGCGTGGTTCGGGCGTTCGAGGACCTTCGCGATGTGCTCCGGGACCGGGGGCTTGGTCACTTCGTGCTCCTTCGACGTCGGGCGTTCGCCGCAGCCAATCAGGTATCGAGGCCCAGGCCAAGTGCGCCCGGCGACCGCAGCGGCTCCGGCGGGTGCGGGGCCGGGACCTGCCGCAGCGTGCGGAGCGCGGTGCGCTCGGTCCCCGCCCCGCCGTCGAGCACGTCGAAGCGGTCCAGTGCGAGCTCCGCCGCGAAGTGCGTCGCGACGACGCCGAGCCCGGCGAGCCCCGCCACGTGCTGCACGCGGCCGCCGGCGGCCTGGCCGAGGAACGGGCCGGGCCCGTTGGCGGTGCCGGCCGCGCCGCCCCACCGGTGCGTCAGGCGGACGCCCTCGAGCTGGGGGAACGTCGTCAGGAGATGCTCGGCGAGGCGCCGGGAGGCCTCGGGCCGGTTCTCGTAGGCGCGGCGCAGGTGCCCGCCGGGGTGGTAGACGGCGTCGTGCCCGCCGAACACGATCCGGTCGTCGGCCGTGAGCCGGTAGCGGTGGGCCCGGCGGGCCAGGTCCCGCAGCCCCTGCCGGCCGCGCCAGCCGATGGCACCCAGCAGCTCGGCGGACAGCGGCTCCGTCGCGATCGCGTACCCGTACACCGGCACGGTGTGCCGGCGGTAGCGACGCAGCAGGGACGGGAACGCGCCCGTCCCGAGCACCACGCGGTCCGCGCGCACGGCGGCCTCGCCCGCGGGCGAGGTGGTGCGCAGGACGACGTCGCCGCCCCCGCCCCGCCCCGGCGGTACCAGCCGGGTGACCCGCGTCTGCTCGAAGATCTCGACGCCGAGCGCGCTCGCCGCCTGCGCCAGCCCGGCGGCCAGCCGTGCGGGGTGCGTCAGCACGACGTCGTCGGGGCGGACCAGGCCGGCCTCGTAGGTGGGGCTGGCGATCTCGGCACGCACCTTGGCCCGGTCGAGGAAGGTGTGCGGTGCGCCGACCCGGGCGGCGGCGCTCGCGGCCTCCTGCAGCCGGTCGATGTGGTGGAGCTCCACGGCCAGGTCGACCACGCCGGTGCGCTCCCACGGGCAGTCCAGGCCGAGACCGGCCACGGCGGAGCCGACGGCCGCCAGGTGCTCCTGGCCGAGCCGGGTCAGCGCGGCGCGCTCGTCGGCGTCGGGCCGGCCGCCGTACGTGAGCCGCGTCCCGCAGAACCCGCCGTCGCGGCCGGACGCGGCCCAGCCGACAGACCTGCCCTCGATCAGCACCACGCGCGCCCCGGGGTGCCGCTGCCTGGCCCGCAGCGCCGCCCACAGCCCGGCGTACCCGGCCCCGACCACGGCGACGTCGGCCCGCACCGGGGCCGACAGCGTGGGGTAGACGACGGGCTCGCCCAGGTCGTCCTGCCAGAACACCGCTTGCCGCGTCCTGGCCAGGGCATGGTCGACGACAGACCTGGCCGGAACGTTACGCTCGAAGACGGTCTGCCGCCGGTGCCCCATGTCGCAAATCTAGCCAATGCCCGATGAATGCTGGTTTCGGCTGGGTGAGCGCTGGATGACGCCGCAGGTGAGAGGTCAGCCGGCGAGGCAGACCGTCTCGAAGCTGCGGGTCGCGTCGTACCCGAGCTCGAGCTTGTCCTGGGTGCCCTCGGGGCACTCCATCCCGCTGACGATGAGGGCCGTGACCTTGCGCGCGCCGTCCGACGAGCAGGCGAGCTCGCCGCCGTCGCCGTCCACGCAGTCGCCGCTCACGAGCTGTCCGCCGCCCTTGCCCGGGTCGCCGGGGTGGTCGTCGGCCAGGTTGCGTGCGCACACCGCCTGGGTCTCGCCGCCGGCCTGGCCGTCCTTCTGGAAGACGACGTCGGTGCCGGCCGGGCAGTGCAGCTGCGCCAGCGACACGGCGTCCTGGATCTCGAGGATCGAGACCGTGGCGTCGGCGTCGTCGCACGGCAGGGGGCGGTAGGCGTCGGCCCCGTCCGTGCCAGAGGGCGACGGGTTCGGTCCGGCGCACGCGTCGACCGCCCATGCGGCGGCGACGTCGTCCGTGCCGTCGGGCCCGAAGAAGTGGATGCCCACGGCGATGATCACGCCGACGGCGACGAGGAAGGCTACGGCGGACCAGATCCAGTCCCGCCGCCCGCCGCCCTTGCGCCGGCCGCCCTTGCCGTCGGCCTCGCCGGTCCCGCCGGACGGCAGGTCCGGGCCGGGCGGCTGGGTCCGGCCCGGCGGCAGCGGCGTCGCACCGGACGGGACCGGGAACTGGCCGGTCCGCGGCTGGAACTGGCCGGAACGCTGGACGGGCTGGAACTGACTGGAACGCTGGACCGGTTCGAACTGGCCGGAGCTGCGGCGCGGGTCTGGCTGGTGCTCCGGAACGCCTGCGTCCGGTGACACGGGGGAGGGCATGGCGGCACAGTAGCGACGTCGGGGTGAATCGCAAAAGGGTCTCAGGTACTTTCGCTGCAATCCTGCGGTTCCTGGCCTGCGGCCGGGTGCGACGCGGGCGCGCGGCGGGCGGGTGGCGGGCGTGTGGTGGCCGCACGGTACGGGCTCCGGCCGCCGCTGCTACGATCTTCGGGTCGCGACTGGCGTCAGGTGGATCACCACCGGGGAGCGACGAGTCATGCCGACGACGGGTCGTTCGCCTGGGCCCTGGGTCACCTTGTGAGAGGTGCACGCCCGGGCCAGTCGTGTCACGGCGCGTGTGCCCTCCACCGCCGTCCGACCATTCCCCGTCCCGCATGAATCGAGGAGCCATGAGCGCATCGACCCCCGACCCGCTCGCCACCCCGCTCGCCGAGCTCGACCCCGAGATCGCCGCCGTCCTGGACGGAGAGCTGGCCCGCCAGCGTGACACGCTCGAGATGATCGCGTCCGAGAACTTCGTGCCGCGCGCCGTCCTGGAGGCCCAGGGCTCGGTCCTGACCAACAAGTACGCCGAGGGCTACCCGGGCCGTCGCTACTACGGCGGCTGCGAGCAGGTGGACATCGCCGAGAACCTGGCGATCGCCCGCGCCAAGGACCTGTTCGGCGCCGAGCACGCCAACGTCCAGCCGCACTCCGGCGCCCAGGCCAACGCCGCGGTGCTGCACGCCCTGATCAACGCGGGCGACAAGATCCTCGGCCTCGAGCTGGCCCACGGCGGCCACCTCACGCACGGCATGAAGATCAACTTCAGCGGCAAGCTGTACGACGTCGGCGCCTACGGCGTGGACCCGCAGTCCTACCGCATCGAGATGGACGAGGTGCGCAAGAAGGCGCTGGAGCACCGCCCCGACGTCATCATCGCCGGCTGGTCGGCCTACCCGCGTCACCTCGACTTCGCCGCGTTCCGCGAGGTCGCGGACGAGGTCGGCGCCAAGCTCTGGGTCGACATGGCGCACTTCGCCGGCCTCGTGGCCGCGGGGCTGCACCCGTCGCCGGTGCCGCACGCCGACGTCGTCTCCTCGACCGTGCACAAGACGATCGGCGGGCCGCGCTCCGGCTTCATCCTGTCCAAGCAGGAGTACGCCAAGAAGATCGACTCCGCGGTGTTCCCGGGTCAGCAGGGCGGCCCGCTCATGCACGTGATCGCCGCCAAGGCCGTCTCGTTCAAGGTCGCCGCGACCGAGTCCTTCAAGGACCGCCAGGAGCGCACGCTCCGCGGCGCGTCGATCATCGCCGAGCGCCTCTCGCAGCCCGACGTCGCCGCGGCCGGCGCGTCCGTGCTGACCGGCGGCACCGACGTGCACCTGGTGCTCGTGGACCTGCGCAACTCGCAGCTCGACGGCCAGCAGGCCGAGGACCTCCTGCACGACGCCGGGATCACCGTGAACCGCAACGCCGTCCCGTTCGACCCGCGCCCCCCGCGCGTCACCTCGGGCCTGCGGATCGGCACGCCGGCGCTGGCCACCCGCGGGTTCGGCGACGCCGAGTTCACCGAGGTCGCCGACATCATCGCGACGGCCCTGAAGGACGGCGCCGCGACCGACGTCGACGCCCTGTCCGCGCGGGTCGAGAAGCTCACCGCCGCGTTCCCGCTCTACCCGGGGCTCTGAGCCGATGACCGCACAGATCCTGGACGGGAAGGCCACGGCGGCCGCCATCAAGGCGGAGCTCAAGGACCGCGTCACGGCGCTGCGCGAGCGCGGCGTCGTGCCGGGGCTCGGCACGCTGCTGGTCGGCGAGGACCCCGGCTCGCAGTGGTACGTCGCGGGCAAGCACCGCGACTGCGCCGAGGTCGGCATCGCGTCGATCCGGGAGGACCTCCCGGAGACCGCGACACAGGAGGAGATCGAGGCCGCGGTTCGGCGGCTGAACGAGGACCCGGCCTGCACCGGGTACATCGTCCAGCTCCCGCTGCCCAAGGGCATCGACACCAACCGCGTGCTGGAGCTCGTCGACCCCGACAAGGACGCCGACGGCCTGCACCCCACCAACCTGGGGCGCCTGGTGCTGCGGGTCAACGAGGACGTCACGTCCTCGCTGCCCTGCACGCCACACGGCATCATCGAGCTGATGGAGCGGCACGGCATCAAGCTCGCCGGCAAGGAGATCGTGGTCCTGGGCCGCGGCGTCACCGTGGGCCGCCCGATCGGCCTGCTGCTCACGCGGCGCGCCGTCAACGCGACGGTCACCCTGACGCACACCGGCACGCAGGACCTCGCCGCCCTGGTGCGGCGAGCCGACGTCGTCGTGGCCGCCGCGGGCGTCAAGGGCATCGTGTCCGGCGACATGGTCAAGCCGGGCGCCGTGCTCATCGACGTCGGTGTCTCCCGCGAGATCAACCCGGAGACGGGCAAGTCGCGGGTCGTCGGCGACGTCTCGCCCGAGGCCGCCGAGATCGCGGGCTGGGTGTCGCCCAACCCCGGCGGCGTCGGCCCCATGACGCGGGCGATGCTGCTGGCGAACGTGGTCGAGTCGGCGGAGCGCTCGCTGGCCTGACGCCTGATCTGCCGATCTGCCGATCTGCCGTCGAATGTAGGAGTAGTGGGGGGGGGAGCCCCGTGAGGGCGGCGAAGGCGACGGGGGGC
>NZ_JBHWZO010000220.1:0-10883 GCF_042728455.1 Promicromonospora sp. NPDC060204 | reverse complement strand
GGGTGGCAGCGTGGCCGCGGGCGCGCTCGCCGTCGCCGCCGTCGGCCTGGTCGCGGCGCTGCAGATCACGGCGCCGCCCGAGGCGGACACGCTGATCGACACGGTGATCGCCACCAACGACGGCAGGGAGCTGCCGGGCGGCGGCTCCGCCGAGGAGGTCAAGGGCGGCAACCCCGTGCTGCCGACCGACGTCGTGCCCAACGAGAACACCGCGTACATCGAGGTCGACTACGCGGACGCCGCGCAGCCGCTGGCGCCTCGCCAGAGCCAGAACCTGTCGTTCACCGTGCAGAACACGGGCTCCGCCGGCGCGACCGGCGCCCAGCTCGAGGTCACGCTCCCGAACGGGCTCAGCGCCGCGAAGCCGGAGGGCTCCTTCGGCACCGGGATCGGCGGCCGCCTGGTCTCCAGCAGTGCGCCGCCCACCGCCGAGGCCACGCCGACGCCCGTCGCGACCGGTGGCACGTCGTCGGAGGCGAAGGCCGACGCCTCGGCGGGCTCGTCCACCAGCGAGATCGAGATGCCGACGTCGCCGAGCGCGTCGCCCAGCGCGCCCACCACCGAGGGCTCTGTCCCGGTCGAGGCCCCGGTCGGCTGCACGCCGACCGAGCGGGCCAACGTCGTGCTCTGCTCGATCGGCGAGCTCGCCCAGGGCGCGACGCGCAGCGTGGTCGTGCCGGTGCAGGCCAACGCCGGCGGTGACTACCCGGTGAGCGCCAAGGTCTGGGCCGACGGCCTCCAGGCGATGAACGTCGACCTGCCGAGCCGCACGGTCGCGGCGTTCGGCCCGGAGCTGTCCGCGCAGACCCGGGACGTCTCGCTGTCCAGCCCGGGCAGCGCGCCGCTGCCCGTCACGCTGGTCAGCACCGGCGACCGCACGGTCGGTCCTGGCTGGGCCGTCGCCGTGTCCCTGCCCGACGGCGTCAAGCCGGCGTCGGAGCAGGCGCAGCTCTCGTGCGCGGCCGGTGACCTGCCGAACTCCTGGCTGTGCTCGCCGATCTCCGGGTCCTACCTGTCGTCGTCGCAGATCGAGCCGGACGGCGCTGTCGACGTGTCGCTGAACGTGACCACCGCGGCGTCGTCCGCGGCGCAGCCCGCCGAGCTGGGCGTGGCGAACGTCCGGCCGGTCCTCGCCGGCAGCGCACGTTCCGCCTCGGCCACGCTGGTCGCCACCTCGGCCTGGGCCAACGCCGGCGCCGGCGTGGGCACCGTCACCGCGTCCTGCCTCGCCACCGGCGGGGTCGACAAGGCCGACGCCGCCGTGATCGGCAGCTACACCAACACGACCCAGCGCGTCGTGCGCGTCGCCCTGGAGGCGGCCGGCAGCCGCGAGTCCACGGGCAAGGACGTGGCGCCCGGCGAGTCCGCCCGGGTCACGGTGCACGACGGCCTGCGCGTCCCGGCCGGCCAGGCCACGTTCGTGCTGACCACGGCCGTGGACGGCAACACGTACGAGACCCGGGTCGCCGCCGGTGACCACCGCTCGGTGGACTGCTACGAGCCCGCGTGGGACACCGCGACGAGCGTGCAGACCGTCAACTCGGGCGGCACGGTGACCGTCCAGGGCACGATCACCAACAAGACGAACGAGTCGATGTCGGCCGTCATGTCCGTGCCCGTTGGCGAGGACACGCTCAAGACCGTCAAGCTGCCCGTCGCGGCCGACGGCTCGGTGGACCTCTCCGTGAACACCGACCGCACGCACATGCCGGCGGGCGACGTCACGTTCCACCTCTCCCGCGAGGTCGCGGACTCCGACGGCGACCTGGCCGACGCCCCGAGCACGCCCGCCAGCAACCCGACGCAGTCCTTCGCCGCCGCCCAGATCCAGCCGGCGGCGGGCGAGCGGACCATGGCTGCCGAGTCCTGCGTGTTCGACGCCGAGAATGACCACTCGGTGCAGACCTTCCAGGTCACGGCGGACAACACGGCCTCGACCCTGCCGGTGCCGTTCCACGTCGGGGACGTCACCCGGACCGTGCCCGCCGGGCAGACCGAGGTGATCGAGTTCCCGGTGGTCTGGGGCACCGGCACCGTGGCGCTGACAGCGGCGGGCCAGACGCTCGACCAGCTCGACGTCGCCTTCAAGTCCTGTGCCGACGTGACCTGGCCGACGGCGGAGCAGCTCACGGTCGAGGCCGCGGCCGAGTGCGTCGACCAGAACGTGCAGATCAAGGCGACGGTGCAGAACGGCACCGGCCGCGAGTGGCGCGGTGTGCTGGTGCAGGACGCCACCGGCGCGACGAGCGAGGAGCAGGCGGTCCCCGCGGGGTCGACGACGTTCGCGCTGCCCCCGCAGCCTCTGTTCACGCTCGACGGCAACGTCACCGTCCGGCTGACCCGTGAGCTGGAGGGCAACTCCTTCACGGTGGAGAAGTCGTTCGCCGTGAAGGGCGAGAACTGCGTGCTGCCCGAGCCCACCTGCGAGCCGACGGTGGACGACCCGGCCGCCGAGCAGGCCGCGTTCACGACCCGGACCGTGAACAGGGCGCCGACGGACAGCCCCTGGCGGCGGCTGATGGGCCTCGACCGCTGCGAGCCCGCGATCTCCGAGGGCGAGCAGGCCTAGCGGCCCGGGGCGCCCCGGCCGGGGCGCCACGCCGGCGTCAGACGATGCCGTACAGCCGGTCTCCGGCGTCGCCCAGGCCGGGCACGATGTAGGCCTTCTCGTTGAGGCGCTCGTCCACGGCCGCGACCACGACCGACAGGTTCGCGCGGTCGCCCACGTGCTCCTCCAGGAGCGCGATGCCCTCCGGGGCGGCCAGCAGGCAGACCGCCGTGACCTCGCGCGCGCCGCGCTCCAGCACGTAGTCGATCGCCGCGACCAGCGTGCCGCCGGTGGCCAGCATCGGGTCGATGAGGAACACATGCCGGCCGGTCAGGTCGTCGGGCAGGCGGTTCGCGTACGTGACGGCCTTGAACGTCTCCTCGTCGCGCACGAGGCCGAGGAACCCGACCTCCGCCGTCGGGAGCAGGCGGCTCATGCCGTCCAGCATGCCCAGGCCCGCCCGCAGGATCGGCACCACCAGCGGCGGCGGGGACGCGAGGCGCGTGCCCGTCATGGTGGTGATCGGCGTCTTCACCTCGTGCGGCTCGGTGGCGATCTCGCGCGTGGCCTCGTAGGCCAGCAGCGTCACCAGCTCGTCGACCAGCAGGCGGAACGTGGGCGAGTCCGTGGTCTCGTCCCGCAGGACGGTCAGCTTGTGGGCTACCAGGGGGTGATCGACGACGTGAAGGCGCATGGGGCCAACGCTACCGGGCGGTCGAACGCCGGGGCGGTGCGGAGCCCCGGAAAGTCGCCAGTCCCACACTCCGCCCCGCACACCGCGTTGTCAGACCCCCAGGTCACTAGGGTGACCTGTGTGTCTGACACAGCGGGACTGAGCGCCGCCGAGCGCCGCGCGCACTGGGAACGGTGGATGGGCGTCGCCCTCGACGAGGCCCGGCGTGCCCTGGACACCGGCGACGTGCCGGTCGGCGCCCTGGTGCTCGACGAGGCGGGCGAGGTGATCGGCGTCGGGCACAACGAGCGGGAGGCGACAGGGGACCCGACCGCCCACGCCGAGGTGCTCGCGATACGCGCGGCCGCGGCCGCGCGCGGCGAGTGGCGGCTGTCCGGCTGCACGCTCGTCGTCACGCTGGAGCCCTGCCCGATGTGCGCGGGCGCCCTCGTGCAGTCGCGGGTGCGGCGGCTGGTCCTCGGCGCGTGGGACCCGAAGGCCGGCGCCACCGGCTCCGTGTGGGACCTCGTGCGCGACCAGCGCGCGCTGCACGAGGTCGAGGTGCTGGGCGGCTTCCGCGAGGACGAGTGCGGGGCGCTGCTCCGGGAGTTCTTCGGGGCGCGGCGGGGCTGACGGGCGCGGTAGCGGCGCGTCCTCGCCGACCAGCAGGACGAACCGCGGTGCGAAATGGAACACACCACGGGTGCGCCGGGCACCCGGCGGCATACCCTCGTAAGCGTGTTCCCTCAAGCTCGACCCACCACGTGGCAGCCCGAGCCCGTCGAGGTCGCCCGCACCACCGTGGACGACGTCGTGGACGTGCTCTCGGGCCTCCGGATCACCGCGCTCACGGGCGCGGGGGTCTCGACCGACTCCGGCATCCCCGACTACCGCGGCCCCGACTCGCCGCCGCGCAGCCCCATGACCTACCAGCAGTTCGTCGGTGACGAGGAGTTCCGCCGGCACTACTGGGCGCGCAACCACGTGGGCTGGCAGCACGTGGACCGCACCGCGCCGAACGCCGGCCACCGCGCGTTCGCCGAGCTGGAGGAGCGCGGCATCCTCGCCGGCATCATCACGCAGAACGTGGACCTCCTGCACGAGGACGCGGGCTCCCGCAACGTCATCGACCTGCACGGACGCTACGACCGTGTGATCTGCCTCAACTGCGGCCGGGTCATCTCGCGCACGCACCTCGCGGAGCGGCTCACCGAGCTCAACCCGGGCTTCCTGGAGTCCGTGGGCGACGTCGCGGACGTGGAGATCGCGCCCGACGCCGACGCCGTCATCGAGTCGACCGCGCACTTCAAGCCGGCCCCCTGCGAGTTCTGCGGGGGCGTGCTCAAGCCGGAGATCGTCTACTTCGGAGAGAACGTGCCGCGCGAGCGGGTGGAGCGGGCGTTCGCGCTGGTCGACTCCGCCGACGCGCTGCTCGTCGCCGGCTCGTCGCTGACCGTGATGAGCGGGCTGCGGTTCGTGCGGCACGCGGCCGAGGCGGGCAAGCCCGTCGTCATCGTGAACCGCGGCATCACGCGCGGCGACAAGTACGCGACGGTCAAGGTCGACGCCGGGACGAGCGACGTCCTGCAGGAGCTGGTCCGTCGCCTCCCCCCGCCCGCCTGAGGCCGGTGTCAGACGTACGGGTCACCCGGGTGACCCGTACGTCTGACACGAGGGGCTAGCGGGTGGTGAGGTCCGTGATGCCGTCGTGGCCCGTGGGGGAGAGCGTCAGCACACGGTTGCCCGGGTGCAGCCGCGAGTCCCCGTGGTACAGCTCGGCGAGCTGGTCGGCCGCCTCGCCGTCCCCGGCGTCGGCAGCCACGAGCAGGTAGGCGAGCTCGTCGGCCACGGCGTCGAACTCGTCGTCGGACATCTCCGCGCCCGGCAGGCCCGCGTCCCGGACCCAGGCCGCGGCCTGGCCGCCCGCGGCCTCCTGGACGGAGGACGTGCCGAGCTGCGGTCCCCAGAAGTCCCAGAGCAGCAGCTCGTCGCGGTGCCGGTGCGCCACCTCGTACAGCACGTACGAGCGCACGAAGTCCTTGCCGTGCAGGTACGACACCTCCGTCGTCACGCCGTACGTCGCAGGGTCGACGGTCCCGGCGCGGATCGCCAGCCACGCCTCCGCCGCCGTCACGAACGGCGACTCCGGCCCGGTGGGCATGTCGTGCACGTCGAAGTCGAAGTCCTTCTGGTCGAGCTCGGAGTCGAACCGCACCCAGCGCTTCCCGTCCCAGCGTTCGCCCACCACGTGGTCGGCGTTCCAGCTCGGCACGAAGTAGTTGGCGAAGCCGATCCGGGAGCGCGCCGGCACGTCGTGCGTGCGCAGCACGCCGAGCGTCAGCAGCGTGTGGTCGCGGCAGCATCCCGCCACCTGCTGACCGTGCGTGCGCGGCCCGTCGAGGGGCGCGCGCAGCTCGGCGGCGTCCAGGATCGAGGTGAGCCAGCGCCGGTCGGGGTCGCTCTTCTGCTCGTCGGTCAGTGTCGGGCCATCGGCCCGGTAGTGCACGACGGCGGTGCAGACGAACCGGTGCAGCTCCTCCGGATCGGTGCTCAGCTCGGTGAAGTATCCGGTGTGGTGTCCGGGGTTCGAGTACGGACTGTGGTCCGCGTAGTCGAAGAGTGTGGGCGCGGGCATCGGTGTCCTCCCTCGGCGGTGTCCGGAACACTACCCCGCGACCCCGGACATTTCACAGGCCATTCGACGGACCCGAGGTGCCTCTTGACGCGCTGATTCACCCACCTCCACACTGTTCTACAACCTTGTAGAAGCCGGAGCGACGAAGGTCCGGCGGCGATTGTGAGCGCTCACAACCACCGCTCCGTCGTGCCCGGCACGTACCGGACGGAGGCAACGATGCACCAGTTCCGAGCACGTCTCACCCCCAGCGCCCGACGCCGACAGGCGGCCGTCGCGCTGCTCGTCGCGGCAGGGCTCGCGATCGCACCGGCGGCGCCCGCCGCGGTGGCGGCCTATCCCGACCCCGGCGTCGTCACCGGGAGCACCGGTGTGCACGACCCGGAGGTGGCCAAGTCGCCAGCCGGCATCTATCTGCTCGCCCACACGGGCGACGGGATCACCCTGAAGACGTCGACGGACCGCACCCGCTGGAGCGACGCCGGGGCCGTGTTCCCGAACGGCGCCTCCTGGACGCACGCGTACACGAACGGCAGCAACCACCTCTGGGCGCCCGACATCACCTACGTCAACGGCCGCTACTACCTGTACTACTCGGCGTCGACCTTCGGCTCGAACCACTCCGGCATCTTTCTCGCCACGAGCACCACGGGCGCGCAGGGGTCGTGGACCAACCAGGGCCTCGTCATCGAGTCGAACACGTCGGACAGCTTCAACGCGATCGACCCGAACCTCGTCATCGACCAGTCCGGCCGCTGGTACCTCAGCTTCGGCTCGTTCTGGTCGGGCATCAAGCTGATCACGCTGGACTCCTCGACGGGCAAGCGGTCGGGGTCCGAGCTCCGGAGCATCGCCGGCCGTGGCGGCGGTGCCATCGAGGCGCCGACCATCCACTACCGCAACGGCTACTACTACCTGTTCGTCTCGTTCGACGCCTGCTGCCAGGGCGCGAGCAGCACGTACCGGGTGATGGTGGGCCGGTCGACGTCGGTCACGGGTCCCTACGTGGACCGTGCCGGGACGGCCATGACGTCGGGCGGCGGTACCGAGATCCTGGCCGGCCACGGGAGCTTCCACGGGACCGGCCACCAGGCGGTGCTCCCGGACAGCGACGCCGATGCGCTCTTCTACCACTACTACACCGACAGCGGGGCCTCGCGGCTGGGCATCAACCTCCTCGGCTACGACTCCGCGGGCTGGCCCTACGTCTACTGAGCCACCCCCTCGACGTGTCGGACGCTCAGGTCACCGGAGTGGCCTGAGCGCCTGACACGTCTTTGCGGCGGGGTTCAGGGCTGCGTGCCCATGCCGGTGCTCGCCGGGGACTCGCCCGCCGTGGCCGTGGTGACGTCCGTGCCGTCGGCCTGGATCGTGTACTCCTCGCCCGTGGTCACGACCTCGGAGGCCAGGACCACGGACTGGGTGTCCTTGGCCAGGGTCACCTCGGCCACCGTGGTGCCGGACGAGTCGACCACCGTGAGCTCCGTGCCCGCGGCCAGGGTGTCGAAGGTCGCGGCGACCCAGCCCTCCGAGCCGTCGCCCGGCGTCTGCAGCATGCTCGACGTGCCGACGGCGAGCAGCGTGCCGGCCTGCACCGTGAGCGCGCCGGCGCTGTCGAGGGTGCCGTTGCCGCCGTCCGTCGGGCCGAATACCGTGACGTCGCCGCCCGAGACCGTCAGGGTCCCGTTCGAGTCCAGGCCGTCGCCCCCGGCGTCGACCGTGACGTCGCCACCCGTGATCACGAGCGAGTAGTCGCCCGCGGCCTCGCCGGGCATGCCGCCACCGCCACCCGCGCCGCCGCCGCCGTCCTGCGGCGGTTCGCCGTCCGGCATGGTGCCCGACGTCGGCGGCTCGCCACCCGTGGGCGCCTCGCCCTCCGCGGGGGCCTGGGCGCCCGTGTCCTGGCCGTCCGCGGCGTCCGCCGCGGTGCCGTCGGTCGTTGCGGTGTCGGTCGTCGTGCTCGTGCCGCCCGCGGCGTTGAAGCCGTCGTCGGACGACGTGACGTCCACCGTGCCGCTCGCGACCAGGATGTGCGCCGCCTCCAGGCCCTCGACGGACTCGGAGACGGTGATCGTGGCGCCGTCGACGACGAGGTCGCTCTCGGCGTGGACGCCGTCGTCGCCGGACGCGACGGTGACCGTGCCGCCGAGGAGCGCCGCGTAGCCGACGGCCTCGCCGTCGTCGTTGGTGCCGTCCTCGTTGTCAGCCTTGAGGCCGTCGCCCTCGGCGCCGACGTCGAGCGTGCCGTCGGTGACGACCAGGAAGTCCTTGCCGCGCACGCCGTCGTCCACCGCGGTGACGGTGATGTCGCCGCCCGCGATCACGAGGCCGTCCTTCGAGGCGATCCCGTCGTTCGTGCTGCCGGTGACGTCCAGCGAGCCCGTGCCCGAGATGACCATCGAGTCGGCCGAGAACAGGGCGGCGTTGGGTGCGTCCTCGCTGGTGTCCGCGTAGGTCGCGGCGTCGGTCAGGCTGTTGGAGGAGCCGTCCGCGAGCACCACGGACACGTCGTCGGCCTGCGTGACCGCGACGGCGGACCCGGTCGAGCTGGTGATGTCCGCGCCGTCGAGGACGAGTCGCACGAGGCCGTTGGCCTCGGAGCTGACCACGACCTGGCCGTCGTCGAGCGTGCCGCTGATCCGGTAGGTGCCGGGCGCCGAGATGGTGACGGTGGAACCGTCGGCGGTGGCGCCGTCACCGGAGACCGTGGCGCTGTCGCCGTCGAGCGAGACGGTGGTCTCGTCCGCGGTGTCCCAGGTCTCCTCGGCGATGGCCGCGAGGTCCGTGTAGTCCTCGTTGTCGGCCAGTGCGTCGTCGGTAGTGGTCGCCACCTCCGAGATGGTCGTCGTGGTCGTCGCGTTCGTGCCGCTCGTGGTCTCGGCGGTGGCCGTGCTGCACCCGGCGAGGGCGCCGAGCACGAGGGCGCCGGAGATCGTGGCGGTCAGGAATGGGCGGGGTCGGCGGATCTTCATGCTGGGGTCCTCTCGCTGGTCAGGAGGTGTCGTGCGGTGGTGGGCGCGCTCACGGTGAGCCGACGGCGGACGAGGCGCCGCCAGGGCATGTCCGGCAGGCCGGGCTCCAGCACGGCCAGCCCGGTGGCGTACTTGGAGATGCGGTCGGGACGGTGGCCCGCGCGCCAGAGGAGACGGTCCACGGACGAGGGCCCGGAGCCGGCGGCGGTCTTGGTCTCGACCACCACGAGGTCGCCGATCGTGGCGCTGCGGAGCACTGATGCGTCGGCCGAGCCGGCGCCGGTGTGGTCGGCGTCGGTGAGCCCGGCGTCGGCGTTGTCCGGTGCGGCCGGGAGCAGCAGGTCCCAGACGAGGCCGGTGTCGAGCGTGACGCGGGCGTCGTCGAGCAGCAGGGTGGTGCGGTGGTAGCGAGACCGCAGGGTCGGGGCGAGCACGGGCGCCGACGGCGCCCCGGCGTCGGCCAGGCGTTCGGAGACGAAGGTGCGGGCCGGGCCGAGGTGGTCGGCGTCGTCGTGCGGCTGCCGCTCCTTGACCGTGGTGCCGCGGCCCGCCCGGGTCTTCACCTCGACGAAGCAGGTTCCGGTGTCCACGTAGGTCCTGGTGCGGACCTTGAACCGGCGACGGCGACGCGTCGCCGCGAGGCGGTACGCGTCCAGCTCCGGGGTGTCGAAGTAGGTGGAGTCGTAGGCGAACGAGCGGGAGCCGTCGATCTCCAGCACCCGAGCCGGCGGCAGGGCCGCGAGCAGGTCGTCGAGCTCGTCCGGGGTGAGCACGTACTTGCGGTCGCGCCGGGTCTGGAGCGCGGCGGCCTCGTTCAGCTCGTCGAGGGTCACGGGGGCGAGGGTGTCGATCATCGGGCTGCCGCCAGCTCGGGGTGCCCGCCGCCGGTGGTTCCCTGTTGCGGGGTGCTCGGATGCAGGGTGGTGGGGGCGCCGGCGCCGTCGTCGGTCACGATCGGCAGACGACGCGCCTCGGAGTAGCGGACGTCGACCCAGGTGGAGTCGTTCACGAGGTCCAGGCGCTGCACGGACAGGGCGTGCACGCGGGCCCCGAGGAGCTGCTCCAGGTACGCGATCAGCTCCGTCTGGTCGGGGATCGCGCGGTCGAGGACGACCAGCTCGCTGTGGTGCCTCGCGAACAGGCGGGGATGGTCGGCCAGCGCCATCACCAGGAGGATCAGGCCGCTGCCCGCGAGCCCCAGCCAGCCGGCGCTCGTCCCGAGCCCGCCCAGCAGGCCGAGCGCGAGCGACGCGAAGTAGTAGGCGACCTCGTGCTGCGACAGCTCCGTGGAGCGCAGCCGGATGATCGACAGCACGCCGAACAAGCCGAGTCCGAGGCCGGCCGCGACGGCGCTCGCGGAGAGCGTCGCGGACACCGCGAGCACCCCGACGTTGACGCCGAGGTAGGCGACGACGAGGTCGCGCCGGCGGTGCCGCGGGAAGTAGAGCGCGAAGGTGAGGATGGTGACGGCGACGAGGTCGACCGCGTAGAGCATGAGCTGGTTCATCGGATCTCCAGGGTTATCGGGGTGATGAACACGAGGTAAACGCATGGACCCAGCCGGTTCCTGGGGCACGGCTGGGCTGAGCCTGTGCTCTGCTGGGAGGTGGCTGGGAGTCTTGGTGCCCGGCGGGCCGGTGCTGGGCGGCGCGGGAGCGGGCGTCGAGGGCCTGCCGGAGGCCGTCGGAGAACCGATTCGTGGAACCGGGCTCTGACCGGGTATCCTCCTACGGTCTGCTACTGATGTGGCGGGCGAAGGTAGCGTGTCCGAGCGGCCTAAGGAGCACGCCTCGAAAGCGTGTGTGGGTGAAAGTCCACCGTGGGTTCAAATCCCACCGCTACCGCACCCAGAGTGACGAACGAGCCCCTGACCCATGTGGTCAGGGGCTCGTTCGTTGTGGCGCGCGGCCAGGTCGGCAGTTCGCAGTTCAGGTCGGCAGGTTGCATTCAAGTCGGCACAGGCCGGTGCCGACCACGACGCAACCAGCCGACCACGCAAACCAGGCCAGAAGCCCGCAGTCGAACAGGTATCCCCCAAGAGTGGGCCGAACAGGC
>NZ_JBHWZO010000219.1:0-10888 GCF_042728455.1 Promicromonospora sp. NPDC060204 | reverse complement strand
GGGCAGGACGGCGCGACGATCCGTCGCTCCGTCCTGCCCGGCGGTGTCCGTGTGCTCACCGAGAACATGCCGGGCCAGCGCTCGGCCACGGTGGGCGCCTGGATCGGCGTCGGCTCGCGGGACGAGACCGACGGCCACTTCGGCTCGACGCACTTCCTGGAGCACCTGCTCTTCAAGGGCACGGCCCGCCGGTCCGCGATGGACATCGCCGAGGCGTTCGACGCCGTCGGCGGTGAGGCCAATGCGGCCACCGGCAAGGAGCACACCTGCTATTACGCGCGGGTGCTGGACTCCGACCTGCCGATGGCGGTCGACGTCATCTCCGACATGGTCACGTCCGCGCGCCTGGACACCGACGAGCTCGAGACCGAGCGCGGCGTCATCCTCGAAGAGCTCGCGATGAACGACGACGACCCGACCGACGTCGTGCACGAGCAGTTCTCCGCCGTCGTGCTGGGCGACCACGCCCTGGGCCGCCCCATCGGCGGTACGCCGGAGACGATCAACGCCGTCCCGCGCGACGCCGTCTGGGACCACTACCGCTGGAACTACCGGCCGGAGACCCTGGTCGTCACGGCGGCCGGCGGCATCGACCACGACAAGCTCGTGCAGCAGGTCACGCAGGCCCTGACCGACGGCGGCTGGGAGCTCGACGCCGCGACGCGGCCGCGCGACCGCCGCCCCTCCACGGAGGACCGGGCCGGCGTGCCCGAGGCGGGCGCCGAGCTGACCGTGAAGCGCGCCGTCGAGCAGGCCAACATCATCGTGGGTTCCACGGGCATCTCGGCCACGGACGACCGGCGCTTCGCGCTGTCCGTGCTGAACGCCGTGCTCGGCGGCGGCATGTCGTCGCGGCTGTTCCAGGAGATCCGCGAGAAGCGGGGCCTGGCGTACTCGACGTACTCGTTCGCCTCCGCGCACGGCGGCCTCGGCACGTTCGGCCTGTACGCGGGCTGCGCGTCCGCCAAGGCGGACCAGGTCACCGAGCTGCTCGTCGAGGAGCTCGAGAAGCTCGCGCGCGACGGCATCACCGAGGCCGAGCTCAAGCGGTCCGTGGGGCAGCTCTCGGGCGGCACGGTGCTCGGCCTGGAGGACTCCGGGTCGCGGATGAGCCGCCTGGGCAAGGCCGAGCTCGTGTACGGCGACCTGCTGTCGCTGGCCGAGTCGCTCGAGCGCATCCAGGCGGTCACGGCCGCCGACGTGCAGGACCTGGCGCAGGACCTCGCGGCGCGGCCGCGCTCGGTGGTCCGCGTGGGCCCGTTCGACAACTGAACCGCACCGCTGAGTGCTGGCTATTTGCGCTTCCGGACGCCTCGGAAGCGCAGATATCCAGCACTCAGCGAGGAACTAGGGTGTAGATCGTGAGTGACATCAAGGTGGCCGTGCTCGGTGCGACCGGGCGCATGGGCACCCAGGCCTGCGCCGCGGTCGAGGCGGCCGACGGGCTCCAGCTCGTCGCCCGGCTCGGGCGCGGCGACACCGTCTCCGCCGAGACCCTGGCCGGGGCCGACGTCGCGGTGGACTTCACCGTGCCGGCGATCACCGAGGCCAACGTGCACGCGGTGCTCGACGCCGGCGCGCACGCCGTGGTCGGCACCACGGGATGGGACGACGCCTCCCGCGCGCGGGTCTCGGCCCACCTCGCGGAGCTGTCGCCCGGGGGCCAGGGCAGCACGAGCGCGCTCGGCGTGCTCATCGCCCCGAACTTCGGCCTCTCGGCCGTGCTCGCCATGACGTTCGCCGCGAAGGCGGCGCGCTACTTCGAGTCGGCCGAGGTCGTCGAGCTGCACCACCCGAACAAGGTGGACGCGCCGTCGGGCACCGCCCGGCACACCGCCGCGGCGATCGCCCGGGCGCGCGCCGAGGCCGGCCGCGGCCCGTCGCCGGACGCGACCGAGACGGGCTGGGACGCCCGCGGCGCCGACGTCGACGGGGTGCGCGTGCACGCCGTGCGGCTGCGCGGGCTCGTGGCGCACGAGGAGATCCTGTTCGGCAACGAGGGCGAGCAGCTCGTGATCCGGCAGGACTCGTTCGACCGGGCCTCGTTCATGCCGGGCGTGCTGCTCGCGATCCGGTCCGTGGTGTCCCGGCCCGGGCTGACCGTGGGGCTCGAGAACGTGCTGGACCTGTCGTGAGCGAGTCCGCGCCGACGTCGTCGCGCCGGAGGCTGCCCCGGGGACTGCCCGGGGCCATCGCCGTGACGGCGCTGCTCGCGCTGTACGTGTGGCAGATCGCCGGGCGCGGCGTCTCGATGATGCGCACCGGCGAGCCGGTCCTGATCGCCATCGGCCTGGGTGTGCTGATCATCCCGCTGCTGGTCATCGGGCTGATCGCGCGCGAGTACTGGCTCGCGGCGACCGTGCAGCGCATGGCGGACAAGCTGTTCGCCGAGGGCGACCTCCCCGTGGACGACCTCCCGCGCTCGCCCGGCGGACGCATCGACCGCACCGCCGCCGACGAGGCCTTCGAGCCGTACCGCGCGGCCGTCGAGGCGACGCCCGAGAGCTGGCGCGCCTGGTACCACCTGGCCTTCGCCTACGACGCGTCCGGCGACCGCCGCCGCGCCCGCGAGGCGCTGCGGCGCGCGTCGCGGCTGTTCCGCACCGCCTGAGGGCACTGCCCGCCGGGCGGTGCCCCGGCCGCGAGGGAGCGTCGTCAGGCGGCCTCGGACGCCGGTACGGCCTCCGTCCCCAGGTGCGTCGGCACCCACCGCACCGCCACCAGCACGAGCCCGGCGACGAGCAGCACCGACGTGAGCATGAACGGGTAGGTGCGGTCGATCCCGGAAAGCCAGCCGGAGATCCAGCCGAACGGCGCTGCGGCGAGCATGATGCACGTGCGCTGGAGCGCCATCACGCGCGACCGCTCGGCCTCGTCCACGTGCAGCGCCACGAGCGACTCCGAGAGCATGAAGAGCATGCCCGCGCCGAAGCTGTCCAGCAGCAGGCACAGGCCGAGGAACGCGTACGTGGACGCCGTCGCGCCGCCCGCCGACGCGGGGATCGCGACCAGCACGACCTGCCCGGCGAGGTGCACGCCGAACCCCAGCAGCGTGGCGCGCCGCAGGTCCACGGCGGTGGTCAGCAGCGGGATGAGCGTGAAGAAGAAGACCACCGACAGCACCGAGCGGACCATCGGGAAGAACGGCAGCAGCGCGTCCGGCACGTTCAGGTGCTGGCTGGCCACCACCTGCCAGAACGTGCCGTTGACCAGCGTGACCGCCGCCGTCAGCGCGGCGATGGCCAGCGCCAGGAGCGACCCGCGCGAGCGCAGCAGCAGCCCGAGCACCCCGCGGTACCCGGCCAGCAGGTGCCACACGCTGTGCCCGCGGGTGGCGGCCATG
Source organism: Promicromonospora sp. NPDC060204 (assembly GCF_042728455.1). Classification (NCBI taxonomy): domain Bacteria; kingdom Bacillati; phylum Actinomycetota; class Actinomycetes; order Micrococcales; family Promicromonosporaceae; genus Promicromonospora; species Promicromonospora sp. NPDC060204. The sequence continues at coordinate 7,545 of NZ_JBHWZO010000219.1, read as the reverse complement.
CGGACCTCGCCCTGCCGGGTCTCCTTCGACCACAGGTAGAGCCAGACGATCTTCACCGTCATCACGATCGCCGCGTTGATGTACAGGATGCGGACGGCGGGCTCGAGCCCGAGCTGGGCGACCAGGAGGGCGGCGAGCGGCGCGAACAGCGCCGAGCAGTCGGCCGCGACCTTGACCAGCGAGTAGATCCTGGTGATCTGCCCCCGCTCGGCGTCCTCGACCATGAGACAGTCCCACGAGTTCTGCGTCACCTGCAGGGCGCCGTTCACCAGCGACGCCGCGAGGAAGAACCAGAAGTTCTCCGCGAACGCCCACAGCAGGCACGGGATCACCCAGGCGATCACGTCGAACCACGCCGTCGTGGCGCGCCGGCCGAGCCGGTCCGTGATGATGCCACCGGCCAGCCCGAAGCCGACCTGGGAGATCATGGCGATGGTCGCGAGCAGGCCGATCTGCTCGTCGTGCAGGCCCAGGGCCAGCATGAACACGGACGCGTACGGCAGCACCAGGGCCATGGACAGCCCCCACAGCGGCTCGGTCCACACACAGGCGCGAGGGTTGCCACGGAGCTCGACTAAGGTCCGCCAGAGCGGGTTGCGGGTGCGGTTCACCGGGAAAGTGAAGCACCTCTCCGGCCCGGGTCGCGCCATGTTTCCACGCTGCGTTCCATGCAGACGAGGTCCTCCCGCTCGTCCCACGGGTCGGTCCTCAGTCGGTCAGGCTCGTCCAGCAGTACATCCCCAGCCGCTCGTCGGCCGCGCGGGCGGCGAGCGCTCCGAGAGAGAGCAGCGCCGTGACGAGGGCCTGCGGGGAGACGGCGGGCGTCGTCGTGCCGGACCACTCGCGGGCGGCCTGGGCCAGGCGGGTCGGGCCGGCGGAGGCGAGGTCGTCCACGAGGGTCTGGGCGACCGTCACGATCCACGGCCCCTCCTCGCCGCCGCTGCCGACGAGCGCTCCGTGGCGCGGGTGCGCCGTGACCTCCGCGTACGGCCGGCCGGACAGCACGCCGGCCAGCCCGCCGAGCATCACGAACGGGTCCACGGCCGGCACGGCGACGGAGTCGAAGCGCGGCTGGTCGGTGCGCAGGTCGGGCTCGGACGGCCCGCCGGGCGCGTGGAGCGCCGTCGCCGCCACCTCGTCGGTGGGTGCTGCGAAGTACTCCGTGCGAATCCCCATGCCGCCGATGGTCGCAAGGTCGTGTCACGGGACTGTCACGTGGGCGTGAAACCTTCAGTTCGCCTGCCGAACATGGCGGGGCCGAGCGTGGCGGCGCGGACGCGCCGGGACGGCGTCAGATCTGGGCGGACCAGCGGTGCTCGACGACCTCGCGCACGCCCGTGGCGAGCGTGCGGCTGCGGCCGTCCTCGCCGAGGCCGCTGGCCTTCAGGAAGGAGGCGCGCGCCGCGTCGTCGACCAGGGCCCACGTGGTGACGGTGTCGGAACCGTCCGCGCGGAGCCGGTCGACGGCGGCGGCCAGCAGCCGCGAGCCGTGCCCGCCGCGCTGCACCTCGGGCAGCACCTCGAGCGAGAGCACCTGGCCCGGGGAGACGGCGGCGAACCCGACGACCTTGGGACCGGCGAGCGCCACGAACACGGCGAACCCCGGCCCGGGCGGCGACGTGATCGCCGACGCCCAGCGCTCGCGCATGGCGGGCACGTCGAGCGCCTCGAGCACCCCCTCGCCCAGCACGCCGGTCGAGCGCCAGGACGCGACCTGCACGTCGGTCACCGCCGACTCGTCACCGGCGACGGCGGGGCGGACGGACACGTCTGCGGTCTCGCGGAACAGGGCCATCACAGAACCCTAGCGCCCGCCGCCGGAGCGGTGCGCGTCAGCCCCAGCCCAGGGCGCGCAGGCCGGCCGCCGTGGCCGCGGCCAGCACCACCACCAGGATGAACGGGGCGCGCAGGGCGAGGGCCAGGGCCGCGACCGCCAGCGCGGGCACGCGGGCGTCGACGACGAGCGTGCGGCCGTCGGCGAAGCCCTGGACCACGACGAGCGAGACCAGGAGGGCCACCGTGACGAGCGTCGTGACCCGGGAGACACGTTCCGAGGCGAGCCACGAGCGCGGCACGAGGTGCCCGCCGAGCTTGAGCGCGAAGCAGGCCAGCGAGGCCACGAGCACGGTGGTCCAGAGGGCGGCGGTGGTCATCGGGCGGGCTCCCGGTCGGTCTCGTTCTCGGGGCTGTCGGTGGACGCCTCGTCGTCGGCGAACATGTCGTCGTCGGGCAGATCGACCGGCGGCACGACGGCGGACGGCGACGTCGGCGCGACCAGTCCCACGACGATCGCGACGGCGGCCGCGGCCAGCACGGGGATGCCTGGCGGCACGAACGGGATGAGCGCCGTGGTGGCCACGACGGCGAGCCCGGCCACGACCTGGGCGCGGCGCGGCGCCAGCCGCGGCCAGACCAGGGCGAGGAACGCGGCGGCAGCGGCGGCGTCGAGCCCCCAGGCCCGCGGGTCGCCCAGGGCGTCGCCGGCCAGCGCGCCGAGCAGCACGAACGCGTTCCAGAGCACGAAGACGCCGACCCCGGTGACCCAGAACCCGATCCGGGATGCGGCGGGGTCCGGCTGGGCGACGGCGACCGCCGTCGACTCGTCGATCGTGACCTGCGCCGCCGCGAGGCGCCGCCAGCCGCGCACCTGGAGCAGCGGCGAGACCACCGCGCCGTACAGGGTGTTGCGCAGGCCGAGCAGCGTGGCGGTGGCGATCGCGGCGACGGGCGTGCCCGCCGCGCCGATCACGCCGACGAGGGCGAACTGCGAGCCGCCCGAGAACATGAGCAGGCTCAGGGCCATCGTCGGACCGAGGCCGATGCCTGCCGCGACGGACAGGGCGCCGAACGAGATGCCGTACAGGCCGGTCGCCACGGAGACGCTCACGCCCTGGCGGACGGCGGCCCGGGCCGCCGGGTCGGTGGGGAGGACCTTCACGCTGTGAGGCTACGTGGTCGCCGGACCGGCCCGGCACAACGCCCGCGCTCCGGACGCCGCCGCCCGGGTCACGACCGCCGGCCGCGCGGCCCCGCTACAGCGCCACGTACACCGTCTCCTGGTACTCCTCCATGCCCGCCTCGGCGCCCTCGCGGCCCAGCCCGGAGGCCTTGACGCCGCCGAACGGGGCGCTCGCGTCGGACACCAGGCCGCGGTTGATGCCGATCATCCCGGCCTCGATCTCGTCCATCGCGCGCTGGGCCCGCGCGAGCGACGTCGTGTACGCGTAGGCGGCCAGCCCGAACGGGGTGCCGTTGGCCAGCTCGTACGCCTCGTCGTCGGACCCGAAGGCGACGATCGGGGCCACCGGGCCGAAGATCTCCTCCGTGACGACCCGCGCGTCCGCGCTGACGCCGGTGAGGACCGTGGGCTCGTAGAAGTGGCCGGGGCGATCGAGACGCCCACCGCCGGTGAGCACCTGCGCGCCGTGCGCGGCCGCGTCGTCCACGAGGTCGCTCACCTTCTCGACCGCGGCCTCGTTGATGAGCGGGCCCACCTGGGCGCCGGGCTGGTTGCCCGGGGCGGTGACCAGCGCGCCCACCGCGGTGGCGAACTTCTCCGCGAAGGGGCGCGCGACGGCGTCGTGGACCAGGAAGCGGTTGGCCGCCACGCACGACTGGCCGGAGTTGCGCAGCTTGGCGATCAGGGCGCCCTGCACGGCGGCGTCGAGGTCGGCGTCCTCGAAGACGACGAACGGCGCGTTGCCGCCCAGCTCCATCGAGCTGCGCAGCACGTTCTTCGAGGCCTGGGCGAGCAGGATCTGGCCCACGCGGGTCGAGCCGGTGAACGAGACCTTGCGCAGGCGGGGGTCCTCGAACAGGGGCTCGGTCACGGGGCCTGCCTGCGTGGTCGGGACCACGTTGACGATGCCCGTGGGCAGGCCCCGGCCGGCCGCCTCGGACCGGATGATCTCCGCGACCAGGAGGGTGGTCATCGGGGTGAGCTCGGCGGGCTTGACCACCACGGTGCAGCCAGCGGCGAGCGCGGGGGCGATCTTGCGGGTGGCCATGGCGATCGGGAAGTTCCAGGGCGTGATGAGCAGCGACGGTCCCACGGGCCGGCGGCTCACGTACTGCTTGTTGCCGCCCGACGGCGCCGTGCGCACCAGGCCGTCGGCGCGGACGGCCTGCTCGGCGAACCAGCGCAGGAACTCGGCGCCGTAGATCACCTCGGCGCGCGCCTCGGCCAGGGGTTTGCCGGCCTCTGCGGTGATGAGCGCGGCGATGTCGTCGGCGCGCGAGATGAGGCGGACGAACACGGCGCGCAGCAGCTCCGAGCGTTCGCGGGGCGGCACGGCGCGCCAGGCGGGGGCCGCGGCGTGGGCGGCGTCGAGGGCGCGCACGGCGTCCGCGGGGGTGGCGTCGGAGACGTCGAAGATGGGCTGGGCCGTCGCCGGGTCGGTGACCTCGAACGTGGCGCGGCCGGACGCGGGGCCCCAGTGCCCGTCGATCAGCAGTCCGGTGGGCAGGTGCGCCACGAGGGCGGGGGAGAGCGTCGTCGCCGTCATATTCCGAGTATCCATGTCGGCGCAAGCGCCGTCAGGTGCCGCCTACGCGGCGGGTCTGGCGGACGTCGCGCGGACCTGCGACCTGCTGCGCCTCGTCAACGACGACGTCGCCGGCGCCGCCGCCCGGCTGGAGCTGCTCGTCGAACCGGCGTGAGCGCGGTGCGTGAGCCCTTGTGCCCGTCGGGAGAACGCCCGGCGGGTCGGCGGCCACAAGCCCGGTGACGGGGCGGAGAACGGTACGGTAGGGCCATGGTTCTTCCCACTGATCCCGCGCGCCCGTTCGGCGCGGTCCTGACTGCCATGGTCACCCCGATGACGCCCGACGGCGCCGTGGACCTGAAGGCAGCGGTCAAGCTGGCGAAGAAGCTCGTGGACGACGGCAACGACGGCATCGTCCTGTCCGGCACCACCGGTGAGTCGCCGGTCACGCACACCCCGGAGAAGGAAGAGCTCGTCGCCGCCGTCGTGGAGGCCGTGGGCGACCGCGCCGCCGTCGTGGCGGGCGCCGGCTCCAACGACACCGTGCACGCGATCCGCATGGCCGAGCAGGCCGCGGAGTCCGGCGCGGACGGCCTGCTCGTCGTCTCGCCGTACTACTCGCGGCCCAGCCAGGAGGGCCTGTACCAGCACTTCGTGGCCGTCGCCGACGCGACCGACCTGCCCGTGATGCTGTACGACGTGCCCGGCCGCACCGTGGTGCGCATCGCGCCCGAGACCTACCGGCGCCTGGCCCGGCACCCCCGGATCGTCGCGAACAAGGACGCCACCGGCGACGTCTACTCCGCCAGCAAGCTCATCGGTGAGACCGGTCTGGCGTGGTACTCCGGCGACGACGGCCTGCTGCTGCCGTTCCTGAGCGTCGGCGGTGCGGGTATCGTGTCCGTGTCGGCCCACGTGGTCGGCGCTCACTTCGCGGAGACGGTCCGCCGGTTCGACGCCGGCGACATCGCCGGGGCGATCGAGGTCTTCCGTACCACGACCGGTGTGATCGACGCCCTGAACGGCGCGGGCGCCCAGGCCGTGATGGCCAAGGCCGCCGTCGAGATCCTCGGCGTCACGGACAACCGCTTCCTGCGTCTGCCGAACGTCGCCGCGTCGGACGACGAGGTCGCCGCACTGCGCGCGGTGCTGGCCGAGGCCGGCCTGCTGCGCGTCGACGACACCGCACACCAGCCCGAGGTGAATGAGCTCGCTCAGGCGAGCTCCGCCGGGCACTGAAACTTTCTGTTGGAACGAGGCCTTGGAGGCCACGTGAGTCATCCTCACCCCGAACTGTCCCTGCCCCCAGCACTGCCCGAAGGCGGTCTGCGCGTGGTCGCCCTCGGCGGCCTGGGCGAGGTGGGACGCAACATGGCGGTCCTGGAGCATGCCGGCAAGCTGCTCGTCATCGACTGCGGCGTGTTGTTCCCCGAGGACAACCAGCCCGGCGTCGACCTGATCCTGCCGGACTTCGACTACATCAAGGACCGTCTCGACGACATCGAGGCGATCGTGCTGACGCACGGCCACGAGGACCACATCGGTGCCGTGCCGTACCTGCTGCGCCTGCGCAAGGACATCCCCCTGGTGGGCTCGCGCCTGACGCTCGCGTTCATCGAGGCGAAGCTCAAGGAGCACCGCATCAAGCCCTACACCCTCGAGGTGAAGGAAGGGCAGCGCGAGAAGCTCGGCATCTTCGACTGCGAGTTCGTCGCGGTCAACCACTCCATCCCGGACGCGCTCGCCGTGGCGGTCACCACCGCCGCCGGCACCGTGCTGCACACCGGTGACTTCAAGATGGACCAGCTGCCGCTCGACGGCCGCATCACGGACCTGCGCGCCTTCGCCCGCCTCGGCGAGAAGGGCGTGGACCTCTTCATGGTGGACTCCACCAACGCCGAGGTGCCCGGCTTCGTGACGCCCGAGGCCGAGATCGGCCCCGTGCTCGACAACGTGTTCGCGCACGCCGACAAGCGGATCATCGTCGCGTCGTTCTCCTCCCACGTGCACCGCGTGCAGCAGGTGCTGCGCGCCGCGCACGCCCACGGCCGCCGCGTCGCCCTGGTGGGGCGCTCCATGGTGCGCAACATGGGCATCGCCGCCGACCTCGGCTACCTCGACGTGCCGCCGGGCGTGCTGATCGACCTGAAGAAGGCCGACTCGGTGCCCGACGACCAGATCGTCTACATGTCCACCGGCTCGCAGGGCGAGCCGATGGCGGCGCTCTCGCGCATGGCCAACGGCGACCACAAGGTGCAGGTCGAGTACGGCGACACCGTGATCCTCGCCTCGTCGCTGATCCCGGGCAACGAGAACGCCGTGTTCCGCATCATCAACGGGCTCACCCGCCTCGGCGCGCGCGTGGTGCACGGCGGCAACGCCAAGGTGCACGTCTCCGGGCACGCCTCGGCCGGCGAGCTCATGTACTGCTACAACATCCTCAAGCCCAAGAACGTCATGCCGGTGCACGGCGAGGTGCGCCACCTCGTGGCCAACGGGGCGCTCGCGGTCCGGACCGGCGTGCCGGCCGACCGCGTGGTGCTCGCCGAGGACGGCGTGGTCGTGGACCTCGTGGACGGCAAGGCCTCCGTGGTCGGCGCCGTGCCGTGCGGGTACGTGTACGTCGACGGCTCGTCCGTCGGGGAGATCACCGAGGCCGAGCTCAAGGACCGCGTGATCCTGGGCGAGGAGGGTTTCGTCTCAGTCTTCGCCGTGATCGACACGGCGACGGGTAAGGTGCTGGCACCGCCGCAGGTGCTGGCGCGAGGTATGGCCGAGGATGCCTCGGTGTTCGACAAGGTGATGCCGGAGGTCACCGCGGCGCTGGAGAACGCGATCGCGGGCGGGGCCACGGACACGCACCAGCTGCAGCAGATCATGCGCCGGACCATCGGTCGCTACGTAGCCACCCGGCTGCGGCGCAAGCCGATGATCGTGCCGGTGGTCGTCGAGGCGTGATCGGCACGGCCGGGGCCCGACCACTACGGTCGCGGCCTCGGACCGGCAGGTAAGCACTACCCCTCGGGCGGGGTAACGCTGAGGTAGCACTGCTACCTCAGCG
>NZ_JBHWZO010000218.1:0-10931 GCF_042728455.1 Promicromonospora sp. NPDC060204 | reverse complement strand
GACTGGGCGGCGACCGGGGTCGAGATCCATCCGGGAGCCCGGCTGGGCCGGCGGCTGTTCATCGACCACGGCATGGGCGTGGTGATCGGCGAGACGACGGTGGTCGGCGACGACGTCATGCTCTACCACGGCGTCACGCTCGGCGGCCGGTCGCTCAACCGCGGCAAGAGGCACCCGACGCTCGGGGACCGTGTGACGGTGGGCGCCGGCGCCAAGGTGCTCGGCCCCGTCTGGGTCGGCGACGACGCGCAGATCGGCGCCAACGCCGTCGTCGTCAAGGACGTGCCCGCCGGAGCCGTGGCGGTGGGCATCCCCGCGCGGATCCGGGTGCCGAAGGCACCCGTCGCGGAGCGCTCCCGCAACGAGGACCCGTCGGAGCTCATCGAGTACTCCATCTGAGGGGACCGATGCTCGGCCGAGCAGCGTGACGGGTCGAGGAGGGTCGGCGGACCTGGTCCGTCGGCCCCTTCTTCTCTCCGCTACTTGTTCTAGTTGGAGTAGATCAAGTAGCGTAGCGCCCATGATGTTCCGGATCGATCCGACCAGCGACGAGCCGCTCTTCGAGCAGCTCGTCGCACAGGTGCGCATCGGGGTCGCCAGGGGAGAGCTCGCACACGGTGAGCGCCTCCCGGCCGCGCGTGAGCTCGCGCAGGCGCTCGAGGTCAACGTGCACACGGTCCTCAAGGCCTATCAGGTGCTGCGCGACGAGGGGCTCGTGGACCTGCGCCGCGGCCGCGGCGCGGTCGTCACGGGACGGTCGCGAGCCGAGCTCTCGGCCGTCGAGCGCGCGATGGCCGACCTGATCCGCGCCGCCAAGGCGGCACACCTCTCACCGGACGCCACCGCAACCCTCGTCAAGGAGGCAATGCGATGACCACCGGAATCCTGCTGCACCAGCGGTTCGGGCACAGCAGACGGGGCCAGATGGCGATCAGCGCACTCTGCGGCCTGTCGCTGCTCGCCCTGGCCGCAGGGCTGGTCCTCTCCTGGCGGGACAGCCTCCCCGACCCCGTCGCGACCCACTGGTCGAGCGGAGGCGCGCCGGACGGGTTCATGTCGCTCGGCGCCTTCGTCGCCGTGCTCGCCGGCACCGCGGCGGCCTGCATCGCCCTGTTCTCCGCCATCGGGGTCCACTGGGGCAGGGCCGAGAGCACGAGGCGGCTCTCGGCGGCGCTGAACGTGTGGATCGGCGGGTTCGTGGGCACCATCCTGGCGGGCGGCCTGTGGGCACAGCGCGGGCTCGCCGATGCGACGGAAGCCCGGATCCCGGGGTGGCTCATCGCGGTCGCGACCCTCGGACCGGCGGTGCTCGCCGTGGTGGCGGCGATGCTCGTGCCCGGTGATTCGCACACCCCCGCGACCAGCCCGGTCGATGCTGACGCCGCGCGGGCAGACCTTGCTCCCGACGAGCGGGCGGCGTGGATCGGCCAGGCCGGCACGACGAGGAGTGCCATGGTGCTCGAGATCGGCATCGCGCTGCTCACGGCGGCGCTGGCGGTCATGACGCAGCTCTGGGTCATGCTCGTCGTGCCCGCCCTGCTCGTCCTGCTCTTCCTGGCGATGCTGTCGTTCACCGTGCGCGTCGACCACACCGGCCTGACCGTGCGCTCGGCACTCGGCTGGCCGCGTACCAGGATCCCGGCGGACGAGGTGCTGGTCGCGTCCGCGACGCGCGTCAGCCCGCTGCGGGACTACGGCGGCTGGGGCTGGCGTGTGGCGCTCAACGGTTCGGGCCGCACGGGAGTAGTGCTGCGCGAGGGCGAGGCGCTCCAGGTGGACCGGACCGCCGGCCGCGGGTTCGTCGTCACGATCGACGGGGCAGCCGAGGCGGCGGCACTACTGAACACGATGGCGGAACGGGCACGGTCCGACGCGCCGGCCCGCTCCGACGGCACGCCCGGCACGCCCGGCACCCCGTGACGCCTCCTGCGGCGCCCCGGATCAGCGGCTCGTAGGCGTCATCGGCGCCGCGGCTCAGCGCAGGCGGTCGGCGTGCTGCTGCGCGAGCCCCGGCGGCGCCGTCGCCAGCCACGCGTCCACGAGAGCCTCGCGCAGCCCGGGCTCGGCGATGACGTCGAGCTGGATCAGCATCCCGGCGAAGCCGTCGAAGTGCGTGATGGTGAAGAACCCCGGCCGGCCCTCGGCCAGGATCGCCTCCTTCTCCCCCAGGTCCTCGACCCGCACACCGAGGATCGGGCCCTCCGGCACCGGCTCGTCGCCGAACCGCTTGAGGTCGGCCTTGGTGAAGGGGCGCTCCCAGGCGAACGCCTTGGTCCCTACGGACCAGGCGCGGTGGCGATAGCTCGAACCCTCTGCCGTCTCGGGCAGCGCGAGGGCGAGCCGGGCGACGTCGTCGTAGGTGGCCACGAGTCCACCGTAGCCACAACGGGCCCCACGCGACCGGTAGGGTGTGGGGCAGTACCTGGGACGCGCCGTCCCAGGTAAGCCGTTCCCACGACGAGGTGAACCCCATGCGCATCGGATTCCAGACCGGTTACTGGTCCCGCAGGCCCCCGAAGGGCATCCAGCAGTTCATCGTTGCCGCCGACAAGCTGGGCCTCGACTCGGTCTGGACCGCGGAGGCCTACGGGTCGGACGCCTTCTCGCCGCTGGCCTGGTGGGGCTCACGGACCAGGAACGTGCGGCTGGGCACGGGCATCGCCCAGCTCTCCGCACGCACACCGACGGCGACCGCCATGCAGGCCCTCACGATGGACCACCTGTCCAAGGGCCGGTTCGTGCTCGGCCTCGGCGCCTCCGGCCCGCAGGTCGTCGAGGGCTGGTACGGGCAGCCGTACAAGCGGCCGCTGGCCCGCACACGCGAGTACGTGGACATCGTGCGGCAGGTGATGCGCCGCGAGGCGCCCGTGACCCACGACGGCTCGTTCTACCAGCTCCCGCTGTCCGCCGAGGCGCCCGGCGCGACGGGGCTCGGCAAGGCCCTCAAGCCGACCGTGCACCCGTTCCGCCCCGAGATCCCGATCGTGCTGGCCGCGCAGGGCCCCAAGAACGTGGCCCTGGCCGCCGAGATCGCCGACGGCTGGATGGCCGGCTTCTACGCGCCGCGCATGGACGACGAGTTCCGCGCGCTGCTCGCCGAGGGCTTCGACGTCCGCTCCGAGGAGCGTTCGGCCGCGGACCGGTTCGAGGTGTGCGCCACGGTCCCCGTCGTCGTGCGGGACGACGTCGAGGCCGCCGCCGACGTGATCCGCCCCCACATCGCCCTGTACGCGGGCGGGATGGGCGCCAAGGAGGCGAACTTCCACAAGCAGTCGCTCGACCGGCTCGGGTACCAGGAGCCGCTCGACAAGGTGCAGGAGCTGTACCTCGCCGGGCGCAAGGAGGAGGCGGCCGCGGCCGTGCCGACGCAGCTCGTCGAGGAGATCGCGCTGGTCGGGCCGATCGACAAGATCCGCCGCGAGCTGCCCACCTGGGAGAAGACCGCGATCACGACCCTGCTGGTCCAGGGCGACCCGGCCTCGATGCTCGCGCTGCTGGCCGCGACGCAGGACACGTCCCTGGCCGGCCGCGCCCGCTCGACGGCGGGCTCCCTCCTCGCGAAGGTCGCCCCCTCAAAGATCTGACCCCCGCCCTCCCCAGCTCGTTGAGTGCTGGCTATTTGCGCTCCTGGCACCACAAAAAGCGCGAATACCCAGCACTCAACGGCTAGGGGAGGACCGTGATGCGGCCCTCCGGGGTGACGTCGATCGTGCCGACGGCGCGGGCGTGGGTCGCGATCGTCTCCGCGTCGACCGGGGCCTCGCCGATCGGGACCAGGACCTCCGCGTCCGCGAAGCCGCTCACGCCGTCGCCGCCGCCGATCACGTAGTTGGTCGCCGCGACCGTATAGGTGGCATCGAGATCGAGCGGCGCGCCGCCCACGCTGACCTCGCGCACCCGCGAGCCCGCCGGGGCGCTCGGCGAGTACGCGTACGCCATGCCGGAGACCTGCGGAAAGCCGCCGCCGACGTCCTGCACCCGGGCGACGGCGTCCTCCAGCGATTGGCGCAGGCCCGCGCCCGTGACCCGCACCTCCATCACCCGGTTGGCGAACGGCGCGATCGAGTAGGCGTCACGGAGCGTGAAGTCGGGCCCGGGCGCCTGGGCGCGCAGGCCGCCGCCGTTCACCCAGCCGACGTCGGCGCCGTGCTGCGCGCGGAACGCGTCGGCGACGAAGTCCCCGAGCGCGGTCTCCTGGGACCGGCTCTTCTGCTCCGGGTCGAGCAACGGGGTCCGCACGTCGGCCAGCACCTCGGAGAGGCGCTCGTCCATCTCGGCGGCGTACCGCTCCTCGACCTCGCGGAGCTCGGGGTCGGGCGTGACCGTGTGGTCCACCTCGATCACGGACGGCCGGACCCGGTACTCCGGCCGGTGCCCTCCTGGCCCCGCGGTGAGGCGCCCGCCACGCTCCCGGCGGATGTCCAGGCGGATCAGCGAGCCGATGTTCCCCTCCGACGCCATGAGCGGCACGTCGCCCTCGTACTCGATCACGGACTCGTACTCCGCCATCTCCTCGCCGAAGACGGCGTCCAGCTCGGGCACGGCCCGCACCAGCTCGTGGTTCTCGTCCATCGGGTACTGGGTGACGGCCACGATCACGTCGGCCCGGGCATGCGCACGGAGGTCGGCGACGGCGGCCCGCGCGGCCTCGACCGGATCCGTCTCCACCAGGTCCGCGGCGGCGGACGTCGTCTCGATCGCGTCAGTGAGCCCGATGAACCCGACCCGGACCGGGCCCACCCGCTGCACGGCCCAGGTGCCGCCCTCGGCGAACGGTGACCCGTCGGTGCCGGTCAGGTTGGACGTGATCCACGGGAAGTCGGACGCCGCGACCAGGTCGCGCGCGTGGTCCACGCCGAAGTCGAAGTCGTGCTGGCCGAAGTTCGCCAGGTCCACGCCCACCTCGTTGAGCGCCTCCACCATGGGCACGCCCCGGTAGAGACCGCCGAACAGGGTGCCGCCGGCGAGGTCGCCGCCGAAGACGACGGCGGTCGCCCGGTTGCGTTCCTCGACCGTGCGCACGGCCGTGGCCAGGCGCGCGACGCCGCCGCGGTCCTGACCGCCGGTGAGCACCGGACCGATCTCGTGCGCGTCGTGGAAGTACAACAGGGTCGCGGCGGGCCGGTCGTGCTCCGGCGCGGGCCGGGCCTGCGCGGGCAGCACGCCCGACGTGGCGGCTCCCGACACGAGCAGCAGGGCACCGAGAAGCGCGGTCGTACGGGCGAGCGGGCGGCGCATGGCAGGACCTCCGGCAGCGGGTCGGACTCGGGGACGGTAGCCCGGACGCGTGAACAGGGCGGCCCGGGCGGGTGAACTGTGCGTGACCTGGCACCCCAGGCCGGTCAGGCGTGGTGCGGGCGCTCCTCGTCCTCCGGGAACCAGACCGCGCGTCTCAGGTTCACGCGGCGGCCGTCCTTGGACAGCGGGCAGCCCTCGGCGCGCAGCGCGTCGAGGGCCTCGGTCAGGTGGTGCTGGGGCGGCGACCCCGCCGCGTTGACCACGCGCCACCAGGGCACGCGGTCGCCGTCCGACGGCGGTGCGCCGGCGCCGTCCGCGCCCTCCCCGTCCGCGCCCTCCCCGTCGCTCCCGGCCCCGGGCTCCCCGTCGTCCGGCACGAGGTGCGCGTACCTGCTCCCCGAGCCGGCCAGGACGCTCCCGACCTGGCGCGGCCCGCCCCGGCCGAGCTCCTCGCCGACGATCTCCGCGATCAGGCCGTACGTCATCGCGCGGCCGGACGGGATGTGCCGGACGACGTCGAGCACGGCGGCCGCGTACTCCTCGACGTCGGTGAGCGGGGGTCCGGGCAGCGGCTGGTTCACGCAGGCGATCGTAGACGCGGACACCGACATCGGCCGCCGTCCGACCGGCCGATTTCCGCTTGCGACCGGGTGCGACGATCGACGCATGGCACTTCCCCAGATCGCCCTGCCGGCGGGCTACCGCTGGCGCACGCTGACCTCCGACGACCAGCGCCTCGTGACCGAGCTCGACACCTGGGCCTTCCCGACGGGCCACGCCCACGACGACCTCGACGCCACCCCGTCCCCGCTGACCTGGGAGCGCGCCGTGGCCGTCGAGGCGGACGGCGTCGACGGCCTGGTGGCCATGCACGCGTCCTACCCGTTCGGGCAGTTCCCCGTGCCCGGCGCGGAGCTGCCGACGGCGGGCCTGACCTGGGTGGGCGTGCACCCGCAGCATCGCCGCCGTGGTCTGCTGTCGGCGATGATCGACCTGCACCTGGCGCGCTCGGCCGGGCGGGGCGAGCCGCTCAGTGCCCTGTTCGCCGCGGAGGCCGCGATCTACGGCCGGTTCGGCTACGGCCACGCGGCCGACGACCTGCGGCTCGACATCCCCCGCGGCGCTGCCCTGCGCGACGTGCCGGGCGCGGAGCGGCACACGGTCCGGGTCGAGGTGGCCTCCCGCGAGCGCCACGGCGAGCTCGTCGACCGCCTGCACCGCGCGGCCGGCGCCGCGCCGTCCGGGGAGCCCGGCATCAACCGGCCCGGCTGGGTCACGCGCGAGACCGAGGAGCTGCAGGCCGTCCTGTGGGATGATGCCCCGATCCATCGTGGCGGCCGTGAGTCGCGCCGCATCATCGTCGTGGAGCTCGACGGCGAGCCCCGCGGCTACGTGACGTTCCGCCGCAACCTCTCCTGGGAGCCCACGGGCCCGCGCGGCCAGGTCAGCGCGGGCGAGGTCGTGGCGCTCGACGCCGCCGCGGCGCGTGCCCTGTGGGGCGCGCTGCTGGACCTCGACCTGACCAACGAGGTGAGCCCGTTCATCCTCCCCGTGGACGACGTGATCACGCAGTTCCTGGTCAACCTGCGCGCCGCCGCGCCGCGCACACCGGACAACCTCTGGGTCCGGCTGGTCGACGTGCCCGCCGCCCTCGCGGGGCGGCGGTACGCCGCCGACGTCGACGTGACGCTCGCCGTGACCGACGCCCGCCTCCCGGCGAACGCCGGGGTCTATCGGCTCCAGGCGGAGGCGTTCGGGCCGGCCTCGGTGGAGCGGGTCGACCCGGAGTTCGAGGCGCCCGAGCTGTCGCTCGACGTCCGCGAGCTCGGCGCGGCCTACCTCGGGGGCAAGTCGCTCGCGACGCTGGCGGCGGCGGGACTCGTCACCGTGCACCCGCGCCCCGGGCAGCGGCCCGGTGTGCTGGCGCGGGCGAGCACCGCGTTCGGCTGGCCGGTCGCGCCGGGCGCGTCCTGGGTGTTCTGAGCCGGGTCCGGCCGGGCCCGCGCCCGACGGCGGGGTCGCGGCCCCGCCAGCCCGCGGCGTCGGCCGTCAGGTCTGGCAGACGCCGCACCAGAACAGGTTGCGGCCGGCCAGCTCCTTGACCAGCACCGGCGACCCGCACACCCGGCAGGGCAGCCCGTCGCGGTGGTAGACGTAGAAGGCCTGGTCGGAGGGCACGGCGCCGGGCGAGCCGTCGGTGTTCTGCCGGGTCCGGCCACGGCCGCGGTCGGCCGCGGGGACGGGCTCGGCGCCGCCGTCCGCGACGTGGCCGGCGCCCCGGTCCGCCGGGCGTGTCGTGACGATCGCGCCGTGGTCGGCGCCGTCGCGCATGAGGACGACGAGGTCGTCCCAGATGGCGCGGACGGTCGCGGCCGGCACGTCGCGCCCCGGGCGCAGCGGGTCGACGCCGGCGCGGAACAGCACCTCGGCGCGGTAGATGTTCCCGACGCCGGCGACGACGGCCTGGTCCATGAGCTGCTGCCCGATCGTCACGCGTGACCGGCCCACGGCGGCCACGAAGGCGTCGGGGTCGCCGTCGTCCCGGATGGGGTCGGGGCCCAGCCGGGCCTCGACGGCCTCCTTCTCGTCGGCGGTGATCACCTCGCACGCCGTCGGGCCGGTGAGGTCGGCGACGGCGTGCGTGCCGAGCAGGCGCACGCGCACCTGCCCGCGCGGCTCGGGCACCTCCCACGTGTCAGACGTGGAGGTCCCCGGGCGGACCTGTGGGTCTGACACGTCGGACGACGGCGGGGCGGACGCCGGCACCGAGTCCCGCTCCCCGATCCGGCGCCGGGGCGCGCCGATCGCGTGCGCGACCTCCGGCGCGTCCGGGGCGCCCGCGAACGTCCACGCGCCGTACAGCCCGAGGTGCGTGCGCAGCCACAAGGTGTCAGACCGCAGGTCAGCCGGCCGCTCGGCCGGCGCGAAACCCAGGAAGAGCTGCTTGCCCCACGCCTCGCTCGCCACCAGACGACGGCCGTCGAGCACGCCCGCGCCGTCCGCGAACCGCCCCTGCGGGCTGCTCACCCGCAGGACCTGCTCCGCGAACAAGGCGTCGAACGTCCGCGCGAGGCGGTGGACGGTGTGCCCCTCAGGCACGCTCAGCCACGCTTGCTCTCGTACTCGGCGAGCTGGTCGATGCGGCGCTGGTGCCGCGCGTCGCCGCTGAACGGCTCGGCCACGAAGGCCTCGACGAACGACGTCGCCTCCTCCACGGAGTGCATGCGCCCGCCGACGGCGATCACGTTCGCGTCGTTGTGCTGGCGGCCGAGCTTCGCCGTCTCCAGCGACCAGGCCAGCACGGCCCGGACCCCGGTCACCTTGTTCGCAGCGATCTGCTCGCCGTTGCCCGATCCACCGATCACGATGCCGAGCGAGCCGGGCTCGGCCACGACGGCCTCACCGGCGGAGAGGCAGAAGGACGGGTAGTCGTCCTGGGGGTCGAGCTCGTGGGCACCGTGGTCGACGACCTCGTGCCCGGCCGCGGTGAGATGGCCCACCAGGTGCTGCTTGAGGTCGTACCCGGCGTGGTCGGCGGCGATGTGGAGACGCATGGCCCCATCTTCCCTCATGCGCGAGGTCCACGTTGCGTACGCTGGCGCAATGACCACCGACGCCACGGGACTCACGTCGGGGATCGACCTCGACGCGCTCGACCCCGCAACCCGACCGCAGGACGACCTGTACCGCCACGTCAACGGGAGGTGGATCGACAGCCACGAGATCCCCGCCGACCGCGCGATGGACGGGGCGTTCCGCGCTCTCTACGACCAGGCCGAGGTGCACGTCCGGGAGATCATCCAGGACGCGCCCACCGGCTCCACGATCGGCGACCTGTACGCCAGCTTCATGGACACCGAGCGGATCGCCGGGCTCGGCACGACGCCCCTGGACGAGGACTTCGCCCTGATCAAGGACGCCGGGGACGCCGCCGCGCTGACCCGCGTGCTGGGCGCGCTGCAGCGCACGGGCGGAACGGCCGGCGTGCGCTTCTGGGTGGACAACGACGCGACCGACCCGGAGAAGTACGTCGTCTACCTGCGGCAGTCCGGCCTCGGCCTGCCCGACGAGGCGTACTACCGCGAGGAGCAGTACGCCGAGCTCCGCAAGAAGTACGTGCCGCACGTGGCCCGGATGCTGGGCTTCGCCCCGGTTCAGGAGACCTGGGGCATCTCGCCCGCCGACGCCGCGCAGCGCGTGTACGACGTCGAGAAGCAGCTCGCCGGCCACCACTGGGACGTGGTGCGCGACCGCGACGCGACGCTCACCTACAACCCGATGACGCTGGCCGCGCTCGTCGAGTCCGCGCCGGGCTTCGACTGGGTGGCCTGGGCCGAGGCGCTGGGCGTGCCGGCCGGGTCGTTCGACGACATCGTGGTGCGCGAGCCCGACTTCGCGACCGGGTTCGCCGCCCTCTGGAGCGAGCTGTCGCCGCTGGACTGGCAGCTCTGGATGACGTACCACGTGGTCAGCGCCCGGGCGCCGTACCTCACCGACGAGATCGTCGAGGCCAACTTCGACTTCTACGGCCGCACCCTCACCGGTGCGCAGGAGGTCCGCGAGCGCTGGAAGCGCGGCGTCGCGCTGGTCGAGGGCGCGCTCGGCGAGGTCGTGGGCGCGGAGTACGTCGCGCGGCACTTCCCGCCGTCGAACAAGGAGCGGATGGACCGCCTCGTGGAGGCGCTGGTCGCCGCGTACCGGGAGTCGATCCAAGGGCTGGACTGGATGACCGACGAGACCAAGGCGAAGGCGCTGACCAAGCTGGAGAAGTTCACCCCCAAGGTGGGCTACCCGGTGCGCTGGCGCGACTACTCGGGCCTGGAGGTGGACGCCGCCGACGTGGTGGGCAACGTGCGCCGCTCCAACGCGTTCGACCAGGACTACGAGCTGGCCAAGATCGGCAGGCCGCTGGACCGCGACGAGTGGTTCATGACGCCGCAGACCGTCAACGCCTACTACAACCCGGGCATGAACGAGATCGTGTTCCCCGCGGCGATCCTGCAGCCCCCGTTCTTCGACCCCGAGGCCGACGACGCCGTGAACTTCGGCGGGATCGGCGGCGTCATCGGGCACGAGATCGGCCACGGGTTCGACGACCAGGGCTCGAAGTACGACGGCGACGGCCGCCTCGAGGACTGGTGGACCGACACCGACCGCACCGAGTTCGAGAAGCGCACGAGCGCGCTGATCGCGCAGTACGACGCATTCCGGCCGGCGCAGCTCGCGGCGTCCGCCGTCGGCTCCGGATCCGGTTCCGATCAGGGCGACGACGCGGGCGACGCCGCCGCCGAGGGCCACGTCAACGGCAGCCTGACGATCGGCGAGAACATCGGCGACCTGGGCGGGCTCTCCATCGCGATCAAGGCCTACCGGATCGCGCTCGGCAAGCCGCTGGACGAGGCGCCCGTCGTCGACGGGCTCACCGCCCTGGAGCGGATCTTCCTCGGCTGGGCCCAGGTCTGGCAGTCCAAGGGCCGCGACGAGGAGGTGCTCCGCCGCCTCGCGACGGACCCGCACTCCCCCAACGAGTTCCGCTGCAACGGCGTGGTGAGCAACGTGGACGAGTTCTACGCGACCTACGACGTCCAGCCGGGCGACGCGCTGTACCTGGCCCCGGAGGACCGGGTCCGCATCTGGTAGTCGCAGTCGCCCGTCACCTTTGAGGCCCGGGTTTCTTCACTCTTTTGTGGGTG
>NZ_JBHWZO010000217.1:0-10985 GCF_042728455.1 Promicromonospora sp. NPDC060204 | reverse complement strand
GCAGATCACTGTGCCGACCTCGATGCCAACTGCCGAACTCGCAGGGGTCTGCCGAACTCGGCGTGGCGAACTGCCGACCTGAGGCGCCGACCCCGGCCGCCAACCCGGCCGCCAGCCGCGGCCGGCAACCCTCAGCCCGCCGGGCTCAGGACTCGCCGCCGCCGAAGCGCTCGCGGTAGCCGTCCAGGTCGTCGTCGCTGATCTTGGCGAACAGCACCGGCGGCACCGTGAACGCGGTCCCGGCGGGCACGGCGTCGAGCGACGTCGCGGCTTCGGGGGTCACCCAGGTCTCGGTGTCGCCGTCGAGGGCGAACACGGCGCGCAGGGTCGCCGCCGTCTGCGGGACGAACGGCTCGGAGACCACCGCGTACAGGCGGATCAGGTTCATCGCGGTGCGCAGCGAGACCGCCGCCGCCTCCGGGTCGACCTTGACCTGCTTCCACGGCTCCTTCTCGACCAGGTAGGCGTTGCCGGCCGACCACAGCGCGCGCAGGGAGTTCGCGGCCTTGCGGTACTGGAGCGCCTCCAGGTGCCCCTCGTACTCGGCCAGGAGCCGGGACACCTCGGCGCCAAGCTTCTCCTCGGCCTCCCCCGGCTCGCCGCCCGCGGGGACGGTCTCGCCGAACCGCTTGGCGGAGAACGTCAGCACCCGGTTGACGAAGTTGCCCAGCGTATCGGCCAGGTCCTTGTTCACCGTGCCGGCGAAGTGTTCCCAGGTGAACGACGAGTCGTCGGACTCCGGGGCGTTCGCGATCAGGTACCAGCGCCAGTAGTCGGCCGGGAGGATCTCCAGCGCGGCGTCGGTGAACACGCCCCGCTTCTGCGACGTCGAGAACTTGCCGCCGTAGTAGGTGAGCCAGCTGAAGCCCTTGACGTAGTCGACCATGGTCCACGGCTCGCGGACGCCGAGCTCCGTGGCGGGGAACATCACCGTGTGGAACGGGACGTTGTCCTTGGCCATGAACTGCGTGTAGCGCACGTCGTCCGCCTCGTACCACCAGGACTTCCAGTCCCGGGTCTCGCCCGCGGGGGCGGCGTCCGCCCACTCCTGGGTCGAGCCGATGTACTCGATCGGGGCGTCGAACCAGACGTAGAAGACCTTGCCGTCGGCCGCGAGCTCGGGCCAGGTGTCGGCCGGGACCGGCACGCCCCACTCCAGGTCGCGCGTGATCGCGCGGTCGTGCAGGCCCTCGGAGAGCCACTTGCGGGCGATCGACGTCGACAGCAGCGGCCAGTCCTTGCTGTTCTGGTCGATCCACGCCTCGACCTCGGCCTGGAGCTTGGACTGGAGCAGGAACAGGTGCTTGGTCTCGCGCACCTCGAGGTCGGTCGAGCCGCTGATCGCCGAGCGCGGGTTGATCAGGTCGGTCGGGTCCAGCACGCGGGTGCAGTTCTCGCACTGGTCGCCGCGCGCCCGGTCATAGCCGCAGTGGGGGCACGTGCCCTCGACGTAGCGGTCGGGCAGGAACCGGCCGTCGACCGGCGAGTACACCTGCCGGATCGCCCGCTCCTCGATGAAGCCGTGCTCGTTCAGGCGGCGCGCGAAGTGCTGCGTGGTCTCAGCGTTCTGCGCCGAGGAGCTCCGGCCGAAGTGGTCGAACGACAGCCCGAAACCGTCGTAGATCTTCTTCTGCGTCTCGTGCGCACCCGCGCAGAACTCCGCGACGGGCAGGCCCGCCTCGGCCGC
Organism: Promicromonospora sp. NPDC060204; assembly: GCF_042728455.1. NCBI lineage: Bacteria > Bacillati > Actinomycetota > Actinomycetes > Micrococcales > Promicromonosporaceae > Promicromonospora > Promicromonospora sp. NPDC060204. The sequence continues at coordinate 9,298 of NZ_JBHWZO010000217.1, read as the reverse complement.
CGCCAGCTCGGCCGGCGTGCCGTGCTCGTCGGTGGCACAGATGTACAGCACGTCGTGGCCGCGCTGGCGCAGGTACCGCGCGTAGACGTCGGCCGGGAGCATCGACCCGACCATGTTCCCCAGGTGCTTGATGCCGTTGATGTACGGAAGCGCACTGGTGACAAGGTGGCGAGCCATCGCTGGATGCTCCGATTCTGCGGTGTGGATCTCGGGTCCGGACGGGTCGCCCGGCGGGCTCGCGGGGCGAGCCACGGCCCAGCCTAGATCCCCGCGCCGCCGGGGGTGCCATCGCAACCACGGTGTGAGCCGACGGCGGTGGTGCCGGCGGGCTGGTTCGGCGCCCGGTCATGAGTTCACCAGCCGACGCGGAGGAGCCGCACAGAGCGTCGTGATGATGTCTTCGCATGATCACGACACCCGCACCTGACCACGAACCGCACCGCCGCACCCGGGCCGGCCGCACCCGCAGGGCCGCCGCAGGGGCGGGCGCCCTCGCCCTGGCCGCCTCGCTGACGGCCTGCACCGCGAGCGCCGAGGCCGACGAAACCGCCGACGGCTTCTGGGACACGTCCACCGTCCACGAGATCTCGGTGGAGTACGACGAGGCCGAGTACCAGGAGATGCTCGACACCTTCGCCGAGACGGGCGACAAGGACTGGATCGAGGCGACCGTCACGATCGACGGCGAGGAGTACGACGACGTCGGCCTGCGGCTCAAGGGCAACTCCAGCCTGCGCGGCCTGAGCGGCGACGGCGGCCAGGCGGCACAGGCCACGCAGGACGACTCGACGGCGGACGACGCCGCTGCGGACGACACAACCGACACCGACACCGCCGCGCCCGACGAGGGCGACGGCTCCGTCTCCGCCGACGACCCGACCGGGCTGCCCTGGCTGATCCGGCTCGACAAGTACGTGGACGGCCAGGAGCACGACGGACGCGCCGACTACGTGGTGCGGGGCAACAACTCCGAGACCTCCCTGAACGAGGCGGTCGCGCTGAAGGTGCTGGAGCTCTCCGACGTCCAGGCGGAGCAGGCCTCCTACGCGCGGTTCAGCGTGAACGGCAGCGACGAGCAGCTGCGGCTGGTCGTGGACCTGCCCGACGACGACCTGTGGAACGAGGACAACTACCCCGACGAGGGCATCACCTACAAGGCCGACAGCGAGGGCGACTGGACCTACCGCGGCGAGGACGTGGCGGACTACGCGGACGCGTTCGAGGCCGAGTACGACAGCACGGGCGGGACGGACGACGAGGCGTACGAGCCGCTGGTCGCGTTCCTCGACTTCGTCAACAACTCGACCGACGAGGAGTTCGCGGAGCAGCTCGGCGAGTACCTCGACGTCGACTCGTTCGCGCGCTACCTTGCGGCCCAGGACCTGGTCGCCAACCAGGACGACATCGCCGGCCCGGGCAACAACGCCTACCTGCACTACGACGCCGCCACGGGACTGATGACCGTGGTCGCCTGGGACCAGAACCTGTCCTACGGCGGGCTCGGCGGCGGGGGTGGCGGCGGTGGTTTCGGCGGCGGGCGCACGGGCGGGGGCGGCGAGCCGCCCGAGGGCGGGCCCGGCGACGGCACCGTGCCGGAGGGCATGGAACCTCCCGAGGGGATGGAGCCGCCGGACGGCGCCGAGCTCCCCGAGAACCCGGACGGCGCGGACGGCGGCACGCAGGACGGCACGGCGCAGGGCGGCGGACAGGGCGGCGGCATGGGCGGCATGGCTGGCCGAGACAACCCGTTGGTGACCCGCTTCCTGGCGGACGACGACTTCGCCGCCGCGTACGAGTCGGCGACGGAGGAGCTGACGGCGTCGGTCTACGAGAGCGGCGACGCCCAGGAGTACCTCGACGGGCTCGTCGAGACGCTCACCGACCAGGCGTCGGACCTGGTGGACGCCGACACGATCGCGAGCGAGGCCGAGGACCTGTCGGCCCAGCTGACGGGGAGCGCGGACCAGGAGACTGACTCGGCATCCGGGTCGGCTCAGGCGTCGGGGTCGGCCTCGGAGTAGCCGGGGTGGTGGTTGGCGCGTGCGATGCGCGCCACCGCCTCGGTCAGCCGGTCCGGCGGGTTGGCGGCGTACCCGATCACCAGCCCGGGCGGCCCGTCGCCCACCCGGTGGGCCGACAGGGGGTGCACCCGGACCCCGGCTGCGGCGGCCCGCCGGGCCAGGTCGGCGTCGTCGACGCCCGGCAGCGTGACCAGCAGGTGCAGGCCGGCGGCCACGCCGTGGGCCGTGGCGCCGGGCAGGTGGGTCGCGAGGGCGGTCAGGAGCGCGTCGCGCCGGGCGCGGTGCCGGCGTCGGACCTGGCGGAGGTGCCGCTCGAAACCGCCCGAGGTGATGAAGTGCGCCAGGGCGAGCTGGGGCAGCGCGGGGCTGGCGAGGTCGGTCCAGTAGCGGGCCTCGACCAGCTCGGACCGGAGCGCGGCGGGCGCCAGCAGCCAGCCGATCCGGATCGCCGGGGCGAGCGTCTTGGACACGCTGCCCAGGTGCACCACGTGCTCGGGCGCGAGGGCGCGCAGCGCGGGGACCGGCGGGCGGTCGTACCGGTGCTCGGCGTCGTAGTCGTCCTCGATCACGAGCCGGCCCGGCAGCCTGTCCGGACGCGGCGCCGCCCCGGACCGCGCCCAGGCGACCAGTGCGCGCCGCCGGTCGGGCGCGAGCACCACACCCGTGGGGAACTGGTGCGCGGGGGTGACGAGAACGGCGTCGACCCCCGACCGGTCCAGCGCCGCGACGTCGAGCCCGTGCCGGTCCACCGGGACGGGCACAGGCGCGAGGTCCCAGCGGCGCAGGTGCTCGCGCGCCCCGTAGGAGCCCGGGTCCTCGAACCCGATCCGGGTGGTGCCGCCCGCGACGAGCGCCCGGGCGAGCAGCATCAGGCCCTGGGAGACGCCGTTGACCACGAGGATGTCGTCGGGGTGCGCGCGCAGGCCCCGGGTGCGGGCGAGCCAGCCGGCGAGCGCCTCGCGCAGCGCGGGCAGGCCGCGCGGGTCGCCGTAGCCGAGGTCGCTCGACGCCAGGCCGTCCAGAGCCGCGCGCTCGGCGCGGGCCCAGGCGGCACGCGGGAAGGCGGACAGGTCGGGCAGGCCGGGCGAGAGGTCGATCAGGTCGGCACCCGGGCCGCCCGGGACCTCCGGCGCGAACACGCCGGGCAGCCCGCCCGTGAGGCCCGACGACGGCGGACGGGCCGCCGGGGCGGTGCCGGGCGCGCTGGCCGGCGCGCCGGCGCCGGGGGCCGAGGCCCCGGAGACGCGGGCCCGGGCCGAGGCGGCGGGGCCCGAGGCAGCGGGCGCCGGGGCCCAGGCCGCCCGGACCGTCGTCCCGCCGCCGCGTCGTCCGGCGAGCAGGCCCTCGTCCGTCAGACGCCGGTAGGCGTCGACCACCACACCGCGGGAGCAGCCGAGCTGGTCGGCGAGCACCCGCGTGGCGGGGAGCCGGTCGCCCGGGACCAGGCGGCCGTCGGACACCGCGCCGCGCACCGCCTCGGCGAGCCAGGCGGTGAGCCCGCCGGCCGGGGCGTGGGCGGGATCGAGCTGGAGGAAGTCGGCCCCGGCCATCTTGGTCCTCTCAGAATCCGCGATCTTGGCTCTGTCAGATATACCAAAGCGGCGGCAGGCTCGCAGACATGACGACCAGCACCCCAGCCCTGCGCACCGGCACCGGCACCAACGCCGGCACCGGCACCAACGCCGGCACCGGCACCGGCACCGGCACCACGCAGGACGACGCCGGCCCCCGACCGCACCAGCCCGGCCCCGCCTGGACCGGCCCGCTCTTCGCGGCGCTCGGCATGTCACTGGTGGGCAGCCAGGTCGCGGTCTCGGGCGTGCTCGCCGACGCCCCGCTGTTCGCGGTGCAGGCCGTTCGGTACACGCTGGCGGCCCTGGTGCTGGCCGTGGTGCTGCGGCTGACCGGCCGGGCGCTGCCCACACCCCGCGGCCGGGAGTGGGCCTGGCTCGCGGGCGTGGCGCTGAGCGGGCTGGTGCTGTTCAACGTGGGGGTGGTCCGCGGCGTCGCGCACGCCGAGCCCGCGGTGATCGGGGTGGCGGTCGCCGCCGTGCCCGTGCTCCTCGCCCTGGTGGGACCCCTCCTGGGCGGGACCCGGCCGACGCCGGTGGTGGTTGGCGCCGCCGCGGTGGTGACCCTGGGCGCCGTCCTGGTCACGGGCGGCGGACGCACGGACGCGGCGGGAGTCGGCTACGCGCTGCTCACCCTGGTGTGCGAGGCCGGCTTCACGCTGCTGGCCGTCCCCGTGCTGCGCCGGCTCGGGCCGCACGGCGTCTCACTGCACGCCGTGTGGATCGCGGCCGTGGCGCTCTGGGTGCTGAGCGTGGCGGTCGAGGGGCCGGGCGCCGTCCTGACCCTGCGGGCCGAGCACCTGCCGGCCACGCTGCACCTGGCCCTGGGTGTCACGGTCGTGGCGTTCCTGCTCTGGTACACCGCGGTGGGCCGGATCGGTCCGGGTCGGGCCGGGCTGTTCACCGGCGTCGTCCCCGTGGCCGCGGCCGTGGGCGGTGTGGCGCTCGGCGGGCCGGTGCCCGGCCCCGCCGTCTGGCTGGGCGTCGCGATCGTGGTGGCGGGCGTCGCGCTCGGGATGGTCAGCCGGCCGGCCGCGGGTCCCGGCCGAGCAGGCCCGACTGCGGGTCCCGGCCCAGCAGGCGGAGGGCGTCGGTCCATGGGTCGGAACCGGTCCCGCTGAGCGGCGGCGCGAACACGCCGGGAGTCCCGCCGGGGCGGGCGGCGATCGCGCCCGCGTTCTCGAGCACGAAGGCGACGGTGGCGTCGTCGGGCCGGTAGGTGGTGCCGAGCGCCGTGGCGACGTCCCAGGCGTGCACGGCGGTGTCGAGGAGCTGCATCCCGAGGGCGAGCGTCGCCGAGACCTGCGTGTCGAACTCGGCCAGGTGGACGGGGGCGTCCGGTTGCGCGCGTGCGGACGCATCGCGCAGCGCCGTCGCGGACGCCTCCCACGCGTCGACGACGCCGTCCGGTGTCACCTCCGGCCCGGCGTAGAGCGCGACGTCGGCCTCACCGTCGCCGAGGGCGGCCGCGAAGCCGTGGTTCTGGCCGATCATGTGCGACAGCAGGGCAGCCAGGTCCCACTCGTCGCACGGCGTCGCGATGTGGAGCGGGCCCCGGGCGGCCCGCTCGACGAGGCGGGAGGTGTCGGCGAGCGCGGCGTGGTGCAGGGTGAGCATCTCCGAATAAGTAGGCATGAGTAGACGATACACCTGGGTAGATTATCGCGGCCTGGTTAGGATCAGCGGGTGGAGCGACCCGAGCTTGGCTACCTGCTCGACCGGCTGCTGCGCGTCGTGATCGCCCGCGAGGAGCCGGTCCTCGCGGCGGCCGGCCTGCAGATGTGGGACCACGTGGTGCTCACCGCGCTCGCCCGGCAGGACGCCCCGACCCAGGCGCAGCTCGCGGCCGCGACCGGGCGCGACAAGACCCGGCTGATCGGCAACCTGGACCGGCTCGTGGAGCTGGGGCTGGTCAGCCGCGTGCCCGACCCGGCCGACCGCCGCAACCGCGTCGTCTCGCTCACCCCCGAGGGGCGGCGGGTCCTGGAGCGGTGCCAGGCCGGCATCCGCGCGATGGAGCAGGAGCTGCTGGGCGGCCTGCCGGCCGGGGACCGCGCGGACTTCGAGCGGTCGCTGGTGGCGCTCGCGGCGTCGCTGGACTGACACACCGCGCACGAGCGCACCCGCGGACGAGCCCGCACGAGCCCGCCCGCGCGACTCTCGTCAGAGGAGCTCGGCCAGGAAGCTCTGCACCGCCCGGTGCACCTGCGCGGCGTGCGGCCCGACCCAGAACAGGTGCGTCGGCGAGTCGAGCTCGGCCAGGCGCGCGTCGTCGATGTGCTCGGCGAGGTCCAGGGCGTGGGCGAAGCGCACGGCGCCGTCGTGCCGCGACCCGGTCACCAGCGTCGGGCAGGACACCCGGCGAAGCAGCGTGTGCCGCGCACCGTCGTCGTCTGGCCGGCCCTGCCGCAGGTCGGCGGCGAGGCCGCCGCCGGACCCCGTCGCCCGGAACGTCGCGCGGGCCCGGTCGCGGTCCTCCGGGCCCCAGGTGTGCCACAGGGACCCGGCCACCAGCCGGAGCCCGGCGTCCGTGGCGACCGTGCGGGACACCACCGACCCGAGCCCGCGCTGTACGCGCGGGCCGGACAGGACGCGCCCCAGCGCCCGCCGCCCGGCGGAGTCGGGGTGGCGCAGCGTCGACGGCGCCGCGCTGTGCAGGACCAGCCGCGCGGGCCGGACCGACCCGGACGCCGCGACGTGCAGCGCCTGGAGCCCGCCCGACGACACCCCGACGACGGCGGTCACCGTCGAGATGCCGAGCGCGGCGCACACCTCCTCGACCGCCGGGACGAACCCCGCCGCGGTGCGGTCGCCCACCCGGGTCCGGCCGTGGCCGGGCCGGGAGAACGCCACCACGCGGTACCCGAAGCGGGTGTACGACTCCCAGCCGCAGTCGACGGTCGCGCCGCCGTGCCCGCCGGGGAAGAACAGGACCGGCCCGCGCCGTCCGCCGGTCACGCAGACCTCCACGTCGCCGAGGCTCGTGCCGACCACCTCCGACGCGGCCGCCAGCCGGATCACGACGGCCGCCCGGTTCGAACAGAAGAGCCGGCACGGGCGCCGGCCCGGACAGCCGCGCCGGCGCACGGCACGCCGAGCAGGTCCGCGGCGCCGATGTCGGCGGGCAGCGGCACCTCCGCGAGCGGCACCTTGTCCGGGTCGCAGACGACGGTGGGCACCAGCCGCGCCACCGACGCCCGGCCCAGCAGCCGCAGCTCCGACCACGTCGCACCGCCCGGGCGGGCGAGGCCGTCGTCGAGGACCAGCAGCCGCCGGCCGTCGTGCGTCGTCGTCGTGTCGACGACGGCGGTGACCACCACGGCAGGCTCGCCGGCGTCGGCCGTGTGCGCGCAGGGCGTGCCGCACAGCAGGGCGAGGCAGTGCAGGGACATGCCGTCCACCACCAGGTCGGTGGTCGTCGCCCGGGTGTCCGCCGGCCAGGCGCCCGCGGCGAGCGGATCGGGGATGCTCGCACGGAGCGTGGGCAGGATCGCGGTGAGGGTCATGCGTCCGTCGTACGGCGCGCGCCGTCCCGGGAACGGAGGCCTTGACGCATCCCGTACGGGCGCGGGCCAAGTCCTGACGCAGCCCGTACGGACCGCCGCCCACCCGGCGACATAGCGTGATCGTGTGCCTGATCCACGCTCCACGCGGCTCTTCGCCGCGACTGTCACGCCCTTCACCTCCGACGGCCATCTCGACCTCGACGCGCTCGCCGCGCACGTCGACCGCCTCGTACGAGAGGGGGTGGACGGGCTGGTCGTCGGCGGGACCACGGGCGAGTCCGGCGCGCTCGCCCCCGAGGAGCGGGGCGCGCTCCTGCGCGCGGCGATCGACGCCGCCGGCGACCGCGCCGCCGTCGTCGCCGGGGTGGGCGAGCACGACACGACCACGGGGATCGCCCTCGCCGTCGCCGCCGCCCGGGCCGGGGCCGACGGCGTGCTCGTCGCCGCCCCGGCGGCCAGCCGCCCCTCCCAGGCCGGGCTCCTCGCACACGTGCGGGCGCTCGCCGACGCCGCCGGCGTGCCCGTGATGCTCTACGACAACCCGCGCCGGTTCGGCGTCGGTTTCGAGATGGAGACCCTGCTCCGCGCGGCCGGGCACCCGAACGTCTGGGCCGTCAAGGACGCGACGGAGAACCCGCACCGCGCCGCGGAGATCATGGGGCTGTCCGACCTGGCCTACTACGCGGGGTCGGACGCCGCGGCCATGGTGCTCACCGCGGGCGGGCAGGGCGTGGTCGGCGTCGGCGTCAACGTGGAGCCCGCCCGCTGGCGGGCCTACGTCGACGCGCTGCTGGGCGGCGACCTGGACGCCGCGGACGACCTCTCCCGGCGCCTCGCCCCGCTCGACCACGCCCTGCACCGCCACGTGCCGCCCGCCGTGGCGACCAAGGTGGTGCTGCGCGGCCTCGGCCTGCTGCCGACCGCCCGGGTGCGTCTGCCGCTGGTGGGCCCGGTCCCCGAGGAGACCGTGGCGATCCGCCGCGACCTGGAGGTGTACGAGGGCTTCCCGGACTTCCGCAGCGGCCTCGCCCGGCTGGACCACCCCGACGCGCACGGCGGCGCGCTCCGCCTGCTCTGAGCTGCTTCAGGACGGCTGCACCTGGTGCAGCAGGAGCTGCGCCGACGCGCGCCGCACGCCCGGGTGCTCGCGCAGGCGGCGCAGCTCCTCCTCGACGTCCGGCAGGCTGCGGCACGCGAGGTGGACGGCGTAGTCGTACTCCCCCGTGACCTGCCACGCCGACACCACGGCGGCGCTGCCCACCAGCGCGTCCTCGAACGCCGCGAGGTCGGCGTCCGCGCCCACCTGCACCTGCGCCAGGACCTCCACGGGGCGGCCGAGGACCGCGCGGTCGACCCGGGCGTGGAAGCCCGCGATGACGCCCCGCTCGACCAGCCGGCGCACCCGGACGGACGTCGCGGACGTGCTCAGGCCGGTCGCCGCGGCCAGCTCGTGGAGCGTGGCCCGCCCGTCGTGCAGCAGCAGGTCCAGGATCACCCGGTCGGTGTCGTCCGGCGTCGCGTCCGGCGCCGGCCCGGCACCGGAGGAACGGCGGGAAGCAGTGGTCAGGGCCATACCCGCGACGCTACGAACGCCGCGGGCCGGAACGGGCCGCGTGAACGTATCCCGTACGCCGGCCCCGCACATCCTGACGGGACCTTGACGCCCTCACTCCTCGAACCGGTACCCCGCCCCCGGGTGGGTCAGGATGTGCTTCGGGTGCGACGGGTCCTCCTCCAGCTTGCGCCGGAGCTGGGCGGTGTAGACGCGCAGGTAGTTGGTCTCCGTCGAGTACGCGGGTCCCCACACCTCGTGCAGCAGCAGCTTGCGGTCCACGAGCCGGCCGCGGTTGCGCACCAGCACCTCCAGCAGCGCCCACTCCGTCGGGCTCAGGCGCACCTCGGCCCCGGCGCGGGACACCTGCCGGCGCGCCAGGTCGATCCGCAGGTCGCCCGCGGTGACCACGGGCTCCTCGGCCTGCGCGGGCTCCGCCCGGCGGACGGCGGCGCGCAGCCGGGCGAGCAGCTCGTTCATCGCGAAGGGCTTGGTCACGTAGTCGTCTGCCCCGGCGTCGAGCGCGTCCACCTTGTCGTCGCCGAGCTGCCGGGCCGACAGCACCACGATCGGCACCCGCGTCCAGCCGCGGATGCCCGCGATGACGTCGAGCCCCGGCATGTCGGGCAGCCCCAGGTCGAGCAGCAC
>NZ_JBHWZO010000216.1:0-10993 GCF_042728455.1 Promicromonospora sp. NPDC060204 | reverse complement strand
GGGCCGACTGGCGCGCGCCCTCCTCGGCGCCGACGCCCGAGGCCAGCGCCCCGGCCACGGCCTCGGCCAGGCGCGCGACTCCGCCCGCCGGCGCGACGACGGCCACCCGGCCGGCGTCGGGCCCCACCAGCTCCTTGACCAGGGCCAGCGCCTGGGCCACCACGACGCCGTCGTCCGGCAGGCCGTCCGGGCCTGCCGGCGTGGGGACGACGTCGAGGGAGCCCTCGACGTCGCGCGCGGCCCGCAGGTCCGAGACGGGCAGCCGCGCGGCCCGCGCGACCCGCTGAGCGGTGTCGGCCACGGTGGACGGCGTGCGGTAGGAGACCGTGAGCTCCGACAGGCGCCAGCCGTCGCGCAGCAGCGGGGTGAGCATGCGGTCCCAGCTGCGCGCCCCGGCCGCGGACGACGTCTGGGCCACGTCGCCGACGATGGTCATCGACCGCGTCGGCACCCGGCGCACCAGCGCCCGCCAGGCCATGGGGGACAGCTCCTGGGCCTCGTCGACCACCACGTGGCCGTACGTCCAGGAGCGGTCGCCGGCGGCGCGCTCCGCCGTCGTCAGGGACGGGCCGCTCGCGGCGAACCGGGACGCGAGCGTCTCGGCGTCGACCAGGCCGCCGCCCGCGCCGCTCGCCGACAGCACGCTGCGCGCGTACTCGACCTCGCGGGCCTGCTCGGCCTCCCGCAGGCGGGCCTCGGCCAGCGCCACGGAGTCGTCCTCGCCGAGCAGCTCGTACGCCTCGTCCAGGATCGGCACGTCCGACTCCGTCCACGGCGCGCCCGCCTCCCGGATCAGCAGGCGCCGCTCGCGCTCGGACAGCTCCGGCGCGGCCTCGGCCAGCCGATGCGGCTTGGCGTACAGGTCGGAGACGAGCTTCTCCGGCGTGATCGGCAGCCAGGCGAGGTTGAGCGCCACGCGGACGTCCCGGTCGGAGCGCAGGTCCTCCGTCACCGACGCGCGGTCCTCGGACGACAGCGGGGCGCCGTCGAAGTCGCGGTACTGGTCGGCCAGGCGGCCGAGCATGTCGCGCACGAACGACGCGCGGGCCAGGTTGTGCGGCTTGTGCGTGCGGCGGGCGCGCGCGATCGCGTCGGCGACGTCGCGCGGGCGGATCACGAAGTCGTGCCCCTCGACCCGCACCTCGACGTCGTACCGCGGCACGCGCTCGCGCGCCCGCACGGCCCGGCGGATGACCTTGCGCCACAGCAGCAGGCCCTTGAGCCGGGCCACCTGCCCCTCGTCCACGGCGGTCGCCCGGATCCCCGGGACGAGGTCGCCGATCGTGGTGGACACCACGCCGGTCTCGCCCAGCGAGGGGAGCACCTGGTCGATGTACCGCAGGAACGCGCTCGACGGGCCGACCACCAGCACGCCGGAGCGCTCCAGCAGGCGCCGGTGCGCGTACAGCAGGTACGCCGCGCGGTGCAGCGCCACCGCCGTCTTGCCGGTGCCGGGCCCGCCCTGGACCACCAGCGCGCCGGAGAGGTCGGAGCGGATGATGCGGTCCTGCTCGGCCTGGATGGTCGCGACGATGTCCGTCATCCGGCCGGTGCGGCCCTGGGCCATCGCTGCCAGCAGCGCGCCCTCGCCGGACAGCGCGTCCGCGTCGATGTCGCCGTCGAGGTCCAGGACCTCGTCCTCCAGGCCCGTGACCGAACGGCCCTTGGTCACCAGGTGCCGCCGCCGCCGCACGTCGCCCGGGTGCAGCGCCGTGGCCCGGTAGAACGCCTCGGCGGCCGGGGCGCGCCAGTCGGTCAGCATGGACCGGTGCTCGGCGTCGGTCAGCCCGATGCGCCCCACGTACCGGGTCACCGCGCCGTCCTCGGACCCCTCCGCGAGGTCGAGGCGGCCGAAGACCAGGCGGTCCTCGACGGCGTCGAGCTGCGCGGCGCGGTCCTCGTAGAGGGTCGCGAACGCGTCCCGCTCGCTGCGGTTCTGGTGCGTGCCCGTGGAGCCCGCCAGGCGGACGTCCCGCAGCCGGTTCGCGGTGGTGCCGCGCAGGGTGTCCAAGCGGACGTACATCGTGTCGACGACTGCTTGCTCGTGGGCGAGCTCGCCCGCGATTCCCGTCACGCCCTACCTCCGTGTGCCACCAGGGAGCCTCCGTTTTCCACCAGCGCGATCTTTCCGGTCGTAATCAACCGGCCGACCATTATTGCCCACCCGTCGGCCTGTCCGCTGACACGGCGTCATCTCGCTGGATAGGATCGCCGCCATGGCACTGGGCGGGGCGGGATCTGCGAGGCCCGGAGGCGGGTCAGGACCCGAGGCGCGCCCGGCCCGGCTCGACGGCCCCATCTCGGTGCTCCTGGTCGAGGACGACGACGCCGACGCGTTCCTCGTGAGCGAGCTGCTGGCCGACGCGGACGTCGAGGCCGACCTGCGCGCCGACCTGCACCGCGCCCGCTCCGTGGACGAGGCGCTCGGCATCCTGTCCATGGTCTCGGTGGACTGCCTGCTGCTGGACCTGGGCCTGCCCGACGCCGAGGGGCTGGAGGCCCTGCGCCGCGTCATCGAGGGCATCGAGGTGCTGCCCGTGCAGCCCGCCGTCGTGGTGCTCACCGGGAACACGTCGAACGACCTGGGCTCCGCCGCCGTCGCGAACGGCGCCGACGACTACCTGGTCAAGGGCGACGTCGACGGCGACGGGCTCGCCCGCTGCCTGCGCTACGCGACGCTGCGCCGCCGGTCCGCCGCCCAGCAGATCGCGCTGTTCCGCAGCGAGGTGCGCGCGGCCGAGACCACGCGCCTGGAGCGCGCGCTGCTCCCCAAGGAGCTCGTCACCGACGAGCGGGTCTCGGTCATGGTCGGCTACCTGCCGGGCGGCAACGGCCTGCTCGGCGGCGACTTCTTCGACACGGTCGAGCGCCCCGACGGCACCCTGGTCACGGTCATCGGCGACGTCGCCGGGCACGGCCCGGACGAGGCCGCCCTCGGCGCGGCCATGCGGACGGCGTGGCGCACCCTCGTGCTCGCCGACACGCCCGCGGACGACGTCCTGCCCCTGCTGGAGCGCGTCCTCCTGGCCGAGCGCGGCCGCCCCGAGGTGTTCGTCACCATCTGCCAGGCCGTGATCTCGGCGGACCGCACGCACATGGACGTCTACCTCGCCGGGCACCTCCCGCCGCTGCTCGTGGTGCCGCAGGCGTCGGACGGCGAGGCCGCCGCCACCCACAAGTGCGAGGAGCTGCCCTCGTCGGACCGCGGCCGCGCGCTCGGCATCCCCGTCGAGGGCACCTGGACCGCGCACCGCGTCCGCCTGCCGGAGGTGTGGACCGCGGTGCTCTACACCGACGGGCTCGTCGAGGCGGCCGTCGGCGCAGACCCCGGCGGCACGCCCGTCCTGCCGCCCAGCGCCCACGGCCGGATGCCGCGCCTCGGCGCGCACGGCCTGCGCAGCGTCGTCGAGCACGAGATGGACCAGGGCACCGACGAGGTGGTGACCCGCGTGCTGCGCCGGGTGCGCGCGCTGCACGGCGGCCCCCTGGTGGACGACGCCGCGCTGCTCTTCGTCGGCTGGGCCGGCGCCGGCGCCACCGAGCCCGGTGAACGCACCTCGACCCTGGCCGACTCGGTGGAGTGGTCGCGGGCATGACTCTGGTGCCGGACGAGCACCGGTTCACCGGTGTGTCGATGCGTCGTCGCCTCGCGCGGCTGCTCGGCGCGGTCGCGGCCATGCTCGTGCTGGCGCTCGCCGTCGCGGTGCTCGCCCTGGTCCAGTCCCGCGGCCTGGACGCCCGGGCCGACGGCCCGTACTACCGGGCCCTGGTCGACGGCGAGCGGGCCTCCCTGGCGCTGGCCGACGCCGACTCGTCGCTGCGCGCCTACCGCGCCACCTGCGACGAGGCAGCCCTCGAGCCCTGGACGCGCGCCGTCGGGTCGACCGGCCGCATCATGCTCCTGGGCGACGTCGAGCGGCGCGCCCTGCAGTCGGACGCCGAGGTGGCGCTGGCCTACGAGGAGGCGGTGCGGCGCACCGACGCCTGGTTCGACGAGTACGCCGAACCGGTGGTGGCGGCCGTCGAGGCGGCGCCGCCGGGCCAGGTGGACTGCCGCATGGAGCTGCTCAGGACGGCCCCGCCCACCGTCGAGGGCGACGCCCTGTACGCGGCCGCCAACGCCGCCGTCGTCCACTACCTGGCCGAGCTGGGGGCGCAGCGGGACGCGATCGTGGAGACCCGGACCGTCTGGGAGCGGCTGTTGCTGGGGGCGGTGGCGACGCTCGTGCTCGTGGTCGTGCTGATGGGCACGATGATGTGGCTCGCCCTGGAGTCCTGGGTGATCCGGCCGCTGACCGAGCTGACGGCCGCCGTCCGGGTGGTGAGCAGCGGGGTGCTCGGGCGCGAGATCCGGCCCGCCGGCACGGGCGAGGTGGCCCTGCTCGCCATGCACGTGGAGACGATGCGCCGCGAGCTGGTGCACCAGGTGGAGGAGATCCGCCTGTCGCACCAGGAGGTGGAGAACGCGCACACGCTGCTCAGCGAGCAGGCGCGCGAGCTGGAGCGGTCCAACCGCGACCTGGAGCAGTTCGCCTACGTGGCCTCGCACGACCTGCAGGAGCCGCTGCGCAAGGTCGCGAGCTTCACGCAGCTCCTGCAGAAGCGGTACGGCGGGTCGCTCGACGAGCGCGCCGACCAGTACATCGAGTTCGCCGTGGACGGCGCCAAGCGCATGCAGCGGCTCATCCAGGACCTCCTGAGCTTCTCGCGCGTGGGCCGAACGGGCGTGCCGCGCGAGGACGTGGAGCTGGAGGGCGTGCTCACCGCGGCGCTGTCCGAGCTGTCGGAGCGGATCGCGGAGTCGGGGGCCGAGATCGTCCACGACCCGATGCCCGTGGTGCACGGCGAGCGCGCCCTGCTGCAGCAGATCTTCGTGAACCTGATCGGCAACTCGCTCAAGTTCCGCGACCCGGAGCGCACGCCGAACGTGCGGATCGAGGTGCGCAGCATGCGGGCGCACTGGGAGATCTCGGTGGTGGACAACGGCATCGGCATCGACGCCCAGTACGCGGAGCGGGTGTTCGTCATCTTCCAGCGCCTGCACTCGCGCGAGCAGTACGCGGGCACCGGCATCGGCCTCTCGCTGGTCAAACGGATCGTGGAGTACCACAAGGGCCGCATCTGGATCGAGCCGGCGGACGGCGGCGGCACCATCGTGCGGTTCACCCTGGCCCGGCGGCAGGGGCAACCCGCAACGGGGCGCCTTTCGACCGAACGGGCCCAGTCGACTACGCTTCAATGAAGCGGCCTGACCAGGGCCGACGGCGGGGCGCGACGAAGGGGCCCGCCGGTGAGGACTCCATGGGACAGGTACGGGCCGGGTGGTCAACGTGAGCGGTCAGAAGGTGATGGAGATCCTCCTCGTGGAGGACGATCCGGGCGACGTCCTGATGACGCGCGAGGCGTTCGAGGACCACCGGGTCGCCAACAACGTCTCCGTGGTCGGCGACGGCGTGAGCGCGCTGGAATTCCTGCGCAAGCAGGGGCAGTACGCCAAGGTGCCGACCCCTGACCTGGTGCTGCTCGACCTCAACCTGCCGAAGATGGACGGCCTCGAGGTGCTCGCCGTCGCCAAGGGCGACCCCATGCTGCGGCACATCCCCGTGGTGGTGCTGACCACGTCGGACGCCCAGGAGGACGTGGTGGGCTCATACTCCCTGCACGCCAACGCGTACGTGACCAAGCCGGTGGACTTCGACCGGTTCATCGACGTGGTGCGCCAGATCGACGACTTCTTCGTGTCCGTGGTGCGCCTGCCCGGCAGGTGAGGTCGAACTGCTCGCGACGCTCTGGGCGTAACGGGAAGACACCCGGCCGTCCCGACGTTGGACCAGAGCAGACACCCTTTCGGATCGGGTGATCGGCAGTACTCCGACGAGCGAGGGAGCGCACGTGCTAGACCCCCAGGGCATCTACGACGTCGACGAGGCAGCGGTGGAGCGCACGCTGGGTCGCAGCGTGCCCGGCAGCTCCGACGGGCCCGTCCTGCTGCACGCCGTCCGCGGGTTCGTGGACGCCGGCAGCGCGGGCGACCTCGCCGTCGAGCACCTGATCGACGAGTTCCGCGTGGAGCGTCTGGTGACGTTCGACGTCGACCAGCTGCTCGACTACCGCTCCAAGCGGGCGACCATGACCTTCGACTCCGACCGGTGGGCCGACTACCAGGCCCCCTACCTCGCGGTCGACCACCTGACCGACGCCGAGGGCACGGGCTTCCTGCTGCTGCACGGCGCCGAGCCGGACCTGCAGTGGGAACGCGTCGTGGCCGGGCTGATCCAGCTCGTCGAGCGGTTCGGCGTGAGCCTCGTCGTGGGCATCCAGGGCATCCCGATGGGGCTGCCCCACACCCGCCCGCTGTCGCTGACGGCGCACGCCACCCGGCCCGGGCTGGTCGACGACTACACGTCGTGGTTCGGCAGCGTGAAGGTGCCGGGCTCGCTGTCCGCGCTCCTCGAGTACCGCCTCGGTGAGGCGGGGCACGACGCGCTCGGCTTCACGGTCCACGTGCCGCACTACCTGGCGCAGTCGCAGTACCCGCCGGCCACGGTGGTCGCGCTGCACCACACGGAGCGGGCGACCGGGCTCGACCTTGCTGTCGCCGGCCTCGAGGAGGCCGCGACCGACGCCAAGATCGAGGTGGAGAAGCAGGTCGCGGAGTCGACCGAGATCGCCGCCGTGGTCAAGGCGCTGGAGGAGCAGTACGACGCCTTCGCCCGGTCGATCGGCCGGCCGAGCCTGCTCGCGGAGACCACACCGATCCCGAGCGCGGAGGAGCTGGGCGCGGAGTTCGAGCGGTTCCTCGCACAGCAGAACGGCGACTGACGCCCGCTCCTGCCCTTGTGCCGGCCAGGTCGGCAGCCCCCTGACCCGTGCCGACTTCGCGCTCGGTCGCCGTGCAGACCCCCTGCGCGGCCGACGGCCACCCGCATCCGGAGCCGGCCAGGTCGGCAGTCTGCCGGTCTCGGTCCGCGACGTCGGCAGACTGCCGACCTCCCGGCCAGGTGCCCCGGGAGAGTGCCGACTTCGGCGCCCGAAAACAGGGTCTGAGCTGGGTTTGCAGGTAACTTCACGGCCCGGTGTGTCATAGCTGCGGCAGAAATGTGCGTGTTCCATGGCACATTTGAGTGGTCCATGCCACACTGGCGCACGTTGCAGTGACGTACCAAGGCCACGTCCGGCGTGTCGTGAGCAAGTCGGGAAAGCATTGCGGCACGGGGGCGGGCAACGGGCTCGCCGTCGGATCCCGGACGGAAGGTCGAAGGACAGCATGGCGCAGGGTTCTGTGAAGTGGTTCAACGCGGAAAAGGGCTACGGGTTCATCGCCCAGGACGGCGGCGGCGCCGACGTCTTCGTGCACTACTCCGCAATCCAGTCCAACGGGTACCGGTCTCTCGAGGAGGCCCAGCGGGTCGAGTTCGAGATCACGCAGGGTCCCAAGGGTCCGCAGGCGGAAGCAGTCGTGCCGCTCTGACGTAACTCGTGAGAAGGCCGTCCTCCCTCCGGGGAGGGCGGCCTTCTTCGCGCGCTCCGAAGGACGTGTCAGGCCGGGTCCGGGGTGGCGGTCGCCAGCGGGGCGGCCGTACCGGCGAATGCCGCCGCGTCGTCGCCCGCCAGGAGCGTGGCCGGCACCGCCAGGGTGCGCAGGGCGCGCCCCAGGCGCGCGTCCCGGAGGTCGGGGAGCTCGACGGCGTCGCGGGTCCCCAGAGGGCCCTGTGCGGCGTCCTGGGCGGCCTCGTGCGCGCCTTCCGCCCCGGCGTCGTCCTGCGGCGGGTCCTCGGGCAGCCCGCGGACGGCCGCGAGGACCAGGTTGCCGTACCTGCGCCCCTTGAGGATCGCGGGCTCGGCGACGGCGGCGAGCCGGCCCTGCGCCGCGGCGTCCGGCCCGAAGGCCTCGGCGAGGCTCGCGACCTCGCGCCGGGCGGTGGTCAGCGGCGGACGGTCGGCGCAGTTCACCAGGAGGATGCCGCCGGGGCGCAGCACGCGGTGGGCCTGCGCGGCGAACCCCGTGCCCACCAGGTGCTCCGGCGTGCGGTCGCCCGCGAAGACGTCGCGGACCACCACGTCGTAGGAGGCGTCGCGCGCGGCGGCCAGGGCGCGCCCCGCGTCGTCGGCGCGCAGGCGGAGCAGGGGCGAGCGTGGCAGGGCGAACCACTCGCGCACGAGCTCCAGGAGGCGGGGGTCGAGGTCGACGCCGAGCTGGCGGGAGCCCGGCCGCTCGTGCTCCACGTGCCGCGCGAAGGCGCTGCCGGCGGCGCCGAGGTGCAGCACCCGCAGCGGCCCGGGCGGCAGGAGGGCCACGAACGCGGCCATCTGCTGCATGTACTCGAAGTCGAGAAAACCGGGGTCGGCCAGGTCGAGGCTGGAGCTCGGCACGCCGTTGACGTGCAGCGTCACCCGCTGCGGGAAGTCGGGGTCGCGGACCACCTCGGCGGTGCCGGTGCTGATCGGCACGGGGCCGACGGGCAGCTCGGCGGGGAGTGTCAGTGGTGCGGAGGAGGATGGGCGGCGTCGGGCGGAGCGGCGGGCCATGAGCACAGTGTCTCCCGGACCGGCGGTGCGCTTGACAGGATAGAACGTATGTTCGATAGTGTCGCACGAGGGGTTCGATCGGAGGTTCGAGATGGGCACCATGCAGTCTCAGAGCGGGCGGGACGTGGTCTCGGCACGCATGCTCGTGCCACGCGCCGTCCCGCCGGGCGTCAGCGCCCTGCTGCGCAAGGCGGACGCGGAGCTCGCCGAGGCCGCGCGTGCGGCCGACCCGGGCGACCGGTTCGTGCACGCGCACCTCGCGGCCATCCGGTCGGCCGCGGCCGTCGTGGCCCTGCGGGGCCGCCCGTCGGCGCGCTCCGGCGCGCGGACGGTGTGGGACATGCTCGCGCACGCCGAACCGGACCTCGCGGCCTGGTCGGGCTACTTCGCCTCCGGTGCGCCCCTGCGGGCGGCGGTGGACGCCGGGCGCCCTGAACAGGTGGAGCCTGCGCGGGCGGACGAGCTGCTCGCGTGCGCCGAGGACTTCCGGGACGAGGTGGCGATGCTCGTGGACCCGGACACGGGGTTCGCGACGCAGCGCCTGTCCCTGGTGCCCGAGGCGTCCTGACCGGCGCCGGCGGGGCCGGCAGACAAGCACTGGGCAAGAGCGGGAACGGAGCACGTTCGTGAGCAAGGGGCCGCGGTCAGCGGCGGCGAGACGGGACTGGGGGTCGGACGAGTCCGGCTGCTCGGTGCTGCACCTGGACATGGACGCGTTCTTCGCGTCCTGCGAGCTGGCACGGCGGCCGGAGCTGCGTGGCCTGCCGGTCATCGTCGGCGCGCAGGAGCGCGGCGTCGTGCTGGCCGCGACGTACGAGGCACGCGCCTTCGGCGTCCGGTCCGCGATGCCGATGACGCGGGCGCGCCTGCTGTGCCCGCAGGCCGTCGTGGTCCGGCCCGACCACGAGCTGTACCGCGACGTGTCCCGCTCGGTCATGGGCATGCTGCAGGAGGTCACGCCGCTCGTGGAGCAGATCAGCGTGGACGAGGCCTTCCTGGACGTCAGCGGTGCCCGGCGGCGCCTCGGCCCGCCCACCGTGATCGGCGCCGAGCTGCGCCGGCGCATCGAGGCCGAGCACGGCGTGACGGCCTCCGTGGGCATCGCGCGGAACAAGTTCGTGGCCAAGCTGGCCTCCACGCACGCCAAGCCGGACGGCCTGATGCTCGTCCCCGTGGACGCCACCGTCGACTTCCTGCACACATTGCCCGTCGGCGCCCTGTGGGGCGTGGGGGAGAAGACCGAGAAGTCGCTCGCCGCGTGGGGGATCACCACGGTCGCGGAGCTGGCCCGCACGGACCTGCCGAGCCTGCAGGCGGCCGTCGGCCGGGTCAGCGGCGCGCACCTGCACGACCTCTCCTGGGGTCGGGACCCGCGCCCCGTCGTCCCCGAGCAGCGCGAGCACAGCATCGGCGCCGAGACCACCTTCGGCACCGACCAGGACGACACCGATGCGGTCAACCGCAAGGTGCTGGAGCTGTCCGACCGGGTGGCGGCGCGGCTGCGGCACCAGGGCGTGCTGGCCCGCACGGTGTCGGTGAAGGTGCGCTCCAGCGACTTCGCGACGTTCACCCGGTCGCGAACGCTGGACGGGCCCACGGACGTCGCCCGGGAGATCTATCTCGTGGCGCGGGAGCTCGTCGCGGCGGTCGATCTGGGCGGTCTCCCGGTGCGGCTGGTCGGCGTGCGGGGTGAAAACCTCCGGGAACGCGACGGTTCCGCCCAGCAGCCCACGCTGGAGGAAGCGGTCGATCCGCGCTCCGGAGCGCAGCGCGAGGCCGAGCTCGCGCTCGACGCGGTGCGTGAGAAGTTTGGGAAAACGGCGATCGACCTGGGTGTACATCGCAAGAACGGCACGCATCTTTACTGATCTGCCCCTATAGTCATGGGTATGCCCGGGATGTCGACTACCAACGACGGCCGGGTCGTCCTATCCTGGAAGGGACACTGTTCCTTTGCGAGATCCGGGGGTCTCGATGCCTCTGTCCGAGTACGAGCAGCGGGTGCTGGAGCAGATGGAGCGCGCTCTGACGTCAGACGACCCGCGGCTGGCCAACACGCTCCAGTCCACAGGCCGTGGTAACGCGCTCCGTTATGTGCTGTCCGGGGCCGGCGTAGTCGTCGGCCTGCTTCTTCTTGTCGTCGGTGCAGCGACGTCGCGTACGTGGCTCGGGGCCATCGGCTTCGTGCTGATGTTCGCGGGTGTGGTCTTCGCGTTCCTCGGACCGCGCAAGAAGCAGCAGGAGGGTCCGGTCGGCGTCGTCGGCGAAGACGGCACCGTCCAGCCCTCGAACGGGGGAGCACGCAAGGCCCGCAAGCGGCAGGGTGGTGGTGGTCGTTCCGGCTTCCTCGCCCGCCTCGAAGAGCGCTGGGAGAACCGGCGCAACCAGGGCGGCCGCTAGCCGGCCAACCGTTCCCGGTGGTCCTGACCGGACGACCGCACATGACAGGAGCCGGGCCCCGAGG
>NZ_JBHWZO010000215.1:0-11053 GCF_042728455.1 Promicromonospora sp. NPDC060204 | reverse complement strand
CGTCACATTGCTACGTCTCCGTTACCCCCTTGGCTGCGCACGTCTTCCCCCGGTGCTGTCTCGAACGGGAAGCCGGTGTGGTCTCCGACCCAGGTCCACCCGATACGGTTCCCGTCGTGTCCGGAATCTTCGACGACGTCGCCAGGCTCGCCCACCAGCATCTCGACGCTGAAACCGCCGACGCGTGGCTTCGCGTCGTGCGCCCGGCGGTAGACCTCGTCCCGGCCGAGCCGGACGACGCCGTCGTCGCCCGGCTCGGCGGCGAGCCACGCCTACCGGACGGAACGCCGTGGCCGCGATGGGATCCGGTCGGACCGCTGTCGTACGTCGGCGAGCTGGACCTCGCGGCGCTGGCCGCGACCGGATACGACTGCGACCTTCCGCTGCCGGTCGAGGGCCGACTCGCGTTCTTCGTGCTGGACAAGAGCGATGACTATGACTTCGCCGATGGCTCTGAGCCGGACAGTTACCAGGTGCTGCACCTCCCGACCGACGGCACGCTCCGCCCGACACCTCCGGGCGCATCGGCTTACGGTGAGCAGACGCTGACCGCCCGGCAAGTCGTCACGGCCCCCGACACCTTCGACCCGGCGCTGCCGATGGCTCTGGGCGTCGACGCCGACGCCGACTACCGGGCCTGGCTGGACCACCCCGTGCAGGCCCCGACGTTCTCCGACGCCCTTGAGGCCTTGCGTGGCACGCTCCCCCGACACCAGGTCGGCGGTTGGGCGACCGCGGTCCAGGGCCCGGTCGAGGTCGAGGCGGCGAGCGCAAAGGTCCGCCGTCGTCCGCTCGAACCGGAAGTAGCCACAGCCGACGGGACCGACCCGTGGGTGCTGCTCGTCCAGGTCGACTCCTACGACGGCGCCCAGTGGGGCGACGTCGGCACGCTCTACTGGCTCGCCCACACCGAGGACCTCGCGCGAGGCGATCTGTCGAACACCCGGTTCGTCATGCAGAGCTGCTGAGCCCCTCAGCCCTCGGAGCGCGACACCTCGTTTGGCCCCCATTCCGGCAGCGCTTCCCGCTGACCGAGCCACGTATTCGGCACTCCGACGACGCCGTCCCGGTCACCGAGCCCGGTGAACGCGCCCACAACCCCGCCGACGATCGCAGCGGTGGTGTCGACGTCGCCGCCGGCCTCGACGCAGGCTTTGACCGCCGCGGGGTAATCGGTCAGACAGGTGGCCGCGGCCCACAGGCAGAACGGCACGGTGTCCTGGGCCGAGACACGTGACCCGTTCCCGAGCTTCCAGGCGGCCTCGCCCACCGATGCACCGAGCAGGTCGCGCGCGGCGACCACACCCTTGGCCGTCGCCCCGGACAGCAGGTACGGCTCGACGCTGTCGAGCACCTCGTCCGGCTTCGGGATGACGTGCGCGATCGTCGCGCCGGCCACGAACGCCGTCGCCACCGCGACGACGACAGCGCCTGCGATCCCCTCCGGATGCGCGTGGGTCACCTCCGACGCGCGGGTCGCCTGCTCGGCGGCACGATCCAGGTCACCGGCGAAGTAAGCGCCGAGCGGTGGGATGCGCATGGCCGCCCCGTTGCCGAACGACCCGGCGGGAAACGCGGCGACGGTGGCCTTCTGCCACGGGACGCCGTCGCGGATCTGACGTAGCACCTGGACAGCGCCTGCGCCGTAACCGCGGTAGGGATCGCTCCGCTGCGCGAAGTTCTGAGCGATCCTGTCGCGGTCGATCTCACCGTGCTGGATCAGCTCCGCGGCGACGGTGCAGGCCATGTCGGTGTCGTCGGTCCAGGGCCACGTTCCGGCCGGCACGGTCCCGTCCCCGAGGAGCGAGGCCGGATCGTTGGTCGGGACGAAGTACTGGGCACCGAGCGCGTCGCCGACCGACAATCCGGCAAGGCTGTCCGCGCACAGTGCGACTCGCTGCTCGGGATGAATGGTCTGGTCAAGGCTGCGTGGCACTCGCAGATCCTGTCAGGCGCACGACGTCGCGGCCGCCATCGCCGCGCGGCCGGTTCGCACCCTCCCCGGCCGGAAACGCACGTGGGGATAGCCCGAGACCTGCGGCTGACGAGCGTGCGGGCTGCCCTCGATCGCACCGCTGACGGCGACAGGTGCCGACCTGCGCCGAGTTCCTGGTAGGTAGCACGCCCGACGCGCAGCTATTCGCAGGATATTGCCCGGTTCACGGCATCCATGTACGGATCGTTCAGTATTGCGGGCGATCGCTCAAGAAACTGCCTGCAGGATTGCAACGAACTGCGGTGTTCGCTGAAGCCCGATCGCGGCAGAGTCCCTCCACAACGAACCAAACGCAGCGAGTGGAGACCGCAATCATGATGAAGGCCCGTCAGGACCAAAAGCGTCAACAACTACCGCCCGTGCCCTGGCTCTGGCTTCTGGTGAGGGCAGGCGTCGCGCTAGTGGTGTTCGCAGCCGCGATGCAGTTCTCCGAGGATCCAAAGATCGCACTCCTGCTGGCAGTGCTCGTCCTAGCACCCGGGGCCTACACGAAGCGGGTGTCTGGAAGTGGCTAGCGCGAAGATGTTCCGCGCTCTCCCGTCACGCCAGCACGACAACCCCCGGCCCCCGCACCGACACCACCACCGCCCCGCCCCGCCCCTCCACAACCGCCGCCTCACTCCCGAGCACCACCCCGGAATCGAGCACCACCGCCGCGGCCCCACCGTCCCGCTCCAAAGCCACCGACACCGGCCCCTCCTCCAGCACCAGCACCACATCCACGCGCCCGCCACCCTCGACGGCCGCACGCGTCATCACCACCGCCCCGTCCTGCACCGACACCGACGTCCCACCCGGATCCCCCGAGGCCACAGCCGCCTCCGCACGCCGCAGCCCCACCAGCGCCCGGTACAGCTCCACCATCCGCGCCCCGCCCTCCGACGAAGCCTCGTCCCAGTCCAGCCGAGACGCCTCGAACGTCGACAACGCCTGCGGATCCGGCACCTTCACATCCGCCCCGTACAGCTCCGCCCACCCGTGCCCGCCGAACTCCGCCGCCCGCCCGCGCGAGATCGCCGCAGCGAGCTCCGGCTCCTCGTGGTCCGAGAAGTACTGGAACGGCGTGGTCGCGCCCCACTCCTCGCCCATGAACAGCATCGGCGTGAACGGCCCGAGCAGCACCACGGCCGCGCTGACCGCGAGCGCCCCCGGCGTCAGCACGCGCGAGGGCCGGTCGCCGAGCGCGCGGTTGCCCACCTGGTCGTGGTTCTGGGAGCAGACGACGAAGCGGCGCCGGTCCATGTCGTCCGGGACGGGCGCGCCCCAGTTCTTGCCGCGGAACGTGGACCAGCCGCCGTCGTGCACGAAGACCCCGGTCAGCGCCTTGGCGAGCGTCGCCGGGGTGCCGAAGTCGACGTAGTAGCCCTGCCGTTCGCCGGTCAGGAGGGTGTGCAGGGCGTGGTGGACGTCGTCGGCCCACTGCGCCGTCATGCCGTACCCGGCCCGCCCCTGGAACGAGTCACCGGTGGGCGTCACCGTCCGCGGATCGTTGGCATCCGACTCGGCCACCAGCGACAACGGCCGCCCGACCTCCCCGGCCAGCAACGAAACGGCATCCGACAGCTCCGCCAGCACATGCCGCGGCGAGTCGTCGACGAGCGCGTGGACGGCGTCCAGCCGCAGCGCGTCGACGTGGAAGTCGCGGAACCACCGCAGCGCCTTCTCGACGACGAACGCCCGCACCTCGGCGGACCCGTCGCCGTCGAGGTTCACGGCCGCGCCCCACGGCGTCTGGTGCTGGTCGGTGAAGTACGGGCCGTACTCGCCGAGGTAGTTGCCTGAGGGGCCGAGGTGGTTGTCGACGACGTCGAGGCAGACGGCGAGCCCGCGGGCGTGGGCGGCGTCGACGAAGCGCTGGAGGGCGGCCGGCCCGCCGTACGGTTCGTGCACGGCCCACAGCGCGACGCCGTCGTACCCCCAGCCGTGCCGCCCGCCGAACGCGGCGAGCGGCATGAGCTCGACCATGTCGACGCCGAGGTCGGCGAGGTGGTCAAGGCGCCCGACGGCGGCGTCGAGCGTGCCCTCGGGCGTGAACGTCCCGACGTGCAGCTCGTAGACGACGGCGCCACGCACGTCACGCCCGGCCCAGCCGCCGTCGGACCACGAGTACGCACGAGCGTCGAAGGTGCGCGACGGACCGTGCACCCCGGCGGGCTGCCAGGGGCTGCGCGGGTCGGGACGCGGCGGTCCGCCGTCGAGCGAGAAGGCGTAGTCCGTCTCGGGCGGCAACCCGCGCGCAGCCGACCACCACCCGCCGACGTCGGCCACCAGGGGTTCCGTCGCGCCGGTCGCCGGCAGCACGAGGTCGACACGGGACGCGAACGGCGCCCAGACCCGCAGGGGTGCCATCATGCCGCCTCCGCCACGAGCAGCGCCACCGGCCACGGCCCCAGTAGTTCCGCGAGCCGCACCGCCCCGCCGGCGAAGGACGAACCGGTCAGCACAGACCGCCACGCCGTCCCCGAGCCCAGCTCCGGCAACACCACCGAGGCCTCACCAAGTCCGGAGGCATCCCCCAGCCGCGTCGCGACGACGGCCACCCGCGGCCCGCCGGCGTCGAGCCGGACGAACCCGACCGCCCGCCCCGTCGTCACCGGCAACGGCTCGTACCCGGCGCCCTCACCCACGAACGCCGAGGGATGCGCCCGCCGCACCCGCAACGCGGCGGCCGTCAGCACCAGCTTCTCCTCCGCGAGGCCCGACGGCGTCCGCCCGGCGTCCAGCGACTCCAGCACGGAAGCAAGGCCCTCCAGGTCGACGAGCCGCCGGTTGTCCGGATCCACGAGCGACGTCCCGGTGACCTCCGTCCCCTGGTAGACGTCGGCGACACCGGGCACCGTGAGCTGGAGCAGCTTGGTCGCGAGGACCGACCGCCGGACCGTCGACGTCACCCGATCGACCCAGTCGGCAAATCCGGCGACCACCTCGGGGTGGGTCAGCAGCGCGGTCGCATAGTCCACCAGACCGGCCTCGCGTGCGGCGTCTGGCGCCGTCCAGGTGGTCCACGCCTTCTGCTCCCGCGACGCCTTGACCAGGTACGCGGCCAGCCGCTCGGCCTCGATCGGCCCGCCCGCGGTCCAGGTCCCGGCGAGCGTCTGCCACAGCAGGTTCTCGGTCCGCCCGTCGAGGTCAACCGGCCGCACGTCCGACGTCGCCTCCCGCAGTCGCCGCACCAGCCCGATCCAGGCTTCCGCGTGCGAGGCAACGGCCCCGGTCCGGGACCGGACGTCCTCGCCGCGCTTGGAGTCGTGCGTGGAGCCCGCGGTCATCGTCGCGGGCCACGACTCGGCCAGGTGCCGCGCGTGCTCGTGCAGCTCGTCCGGCCCCACCCCGAAGCGCGAAGGCGCGCCGCCCACCTCGCACAGGCTGACCAGGTGGGTCCACCGGTAGTACGCGGTGTCCTCCACGCCCTTGGCCATGACGGCGCCGCACACCTGCGGGAACCGGACGACGAGCTCGGCGCGCCGCTCCTCGTCCCGACGACCCGCGGAGCCGGCCTCGCGCCCGAGCACCAGGTCGACCACGAGGTCCAGCGTGTCGTGCCGATCCGGGTCGAGGCGCGAGCGGGCGACGTCGGCCGCCTCCCGCACCACGCGCTCCGCCTCGGGCGGAGCCTCCTCCCCGGGCACGACGTACGCGCGGTACCGGCCGAACGCCACGACCAGCTCGACCACGCAGTCCTGCAGCGACCGGAACGTGTGGTCGCGCAGCCGCACGTCCTCGCGGCAGATGTCCGCGACCATGGTGGTCAGCAGGTGGATCTCCGCGTACAGGGAGGTCTCGACGATCTGCCGCTTGGCCTGCTCGATCACGTCGTCGAGGCTCGTCTGCTCGCCCGTCAGCTCCTGCATCAGGGCGGCCAGCGGGGCGGCGCCGTCGGGATCGACCTGGAGGGCGTGCAGCCGCCAGGCCGTGTCGTAGCCCGTGGTGCCGGCGACGGGCCAGTCGTCGGGCAGCGCCTCGCCCTCCTCCAGGATCTTCTCGGCCACGACCCACGCCCCGCCGGTCGCCTCGTGCAGCCGGCGCAGGTACCCGCGCGGATCCGCGAGCCCGTCGGGGTGGTCGATCCGGAAGGCGTCGATCACGCCCGCGTCGAAGAGCTCGAACAGCAGGGCGTGCGTGGCGGCGAAGACGTCGGCGTCCTCCACGCGGATGCCCGCCAGCGTGCCGACGTCGAAGAAGCGCCGGTAGTTGAGCTCCTCGTCGGCCACGCGCCAGTAGGCGAGCCGGTAGTGCTGGCGCCCCACCAGCTCGGCGAGCGGCAGGTCCTCGGTCTCGGGCCGCACGGGGAACAGGTGGTCGTAATACCGCAGCACGGGCTGCGCCCCGCCCTCACCGGGACCGTCGTCGTCCCCGGGCACGACGACGTGGTCGAGCGCGAGCTCCCCCGCGGCCAGCACCGTGCCGATCCGCGCGCCCAGCACCGGCATGAGGAGCCCCTCGCCCTCGGCGAGGCCGACGTCGAACCAGGTCGCGTACGGCGACTCGTGCCCGTGCTTGAGCACGGACCACAGCGCCCGGTTGTGCCAGGCGGGCGTGGGCACGGCCATGTGGTTGGGCACGACGTCGACGACGACGCCCATCCCGCGCGCGTGCGCCGCCGCCGCGAGCCGTTCGAGCCCCTCCCGACCGCCCATGACGTCACTGATCCGGGTGTGGTCCACGACGTCGTACCCGTGCGTGGAACCCGGCGCCGCCTGCAGCACGGGCGAGAGGTAGAGGTCGGTGATCCCGAGGGTGTCGAGGTACGGGAGAGCCTCCTCGGCGTCCACGAACGTGAGGTCGGGGCCGAGCTGCAGCCGGTAGGTGCTCACCGGGGTGCGGCGGCCGGGTCCAGGGAGATGGGAATGCACTGTGCCTCCGTCGCTCGGTGGTCGTCCGGCCGTCCCGCGTGCTCCACACAATGGCTGATCACGGGGTATATCGCCAGGCCACCGGGTGAATCTCTCATCCTGGTCTCACGTACTTCTCATGATGGCCTGGAAGCGTGGTCCTTCCGCCCGACGGAAGGAACGGACCGCATGTCCAAGCTCACGAACATGATCGGCCTGGCCAAGAAGATGCTCGACTCGCAGAACGGGCAGCAGCAGCAACAGGGCGCGCCGCAGGGTGGTTCCACGGGCCAGAGGTCCTGGCAGTCGACCCTTCAGGACATCGCCGGTGCGGTGACCGGACGTGATCAGCAGCAGGGTCAGGCGCCGCAGGGCTACCCGGCCCAGCAGGGATACCCGACAGGTCAGCAGGGATACCCGGCACCCCAGCAGGGCTACCCCGCCGCCGCGCACGGACGGCCGGGTGCGCCGGGTGCCACCGACGCCGACCGCCAGGCGATTGCCCGCTACGACTACCTCATGCAGACCGCCGACCCGCAGCAGATCGAGCGGATCCACGCCGAGTCCTTCGCGCGTCTGACGCCGGCGCAGCGCCAGGAGGTGCTGCAGCGCATGCAGACGGAGCTGCCGCCGCACGAGCAGCCCCGCTCCGCCGACCCTCGCGAGCTGTCCGTGGCGGCTGCCCGGTCCGAGGCCCGCCGGCCGGGCTCGATGCGGTCCGTGCTCGCCAAGGTCGGCACGGGCGGCGTCGTCGCGGGTGTCGCCGTAGGCGCGGTCGGCATCCTGGGCGCCGTCGCGGCCGGTGCCGTGATCAGCAGCGTCGCCGGACCGATCCTGGAGAACGCGGCGAACCTCGGCGTCGACTTCGAGTCGCTCGCGGCGGGCGTCGACGTCGAGGGCCTGACGGCGGCGGCCGGCGAGTTCGGCACCGGTGCCCTGGGCGAGGCCGCTGCCGGCGTCGAGGAGTACGGGGCTGGCGCGCTCGGCGAGGCCACCGCCGGTGTCGAGGGCCTCGGTGCGGACGCCGTCGGACAGGCCACGGCGGGCGTCGAGGGCTACGGGGCTGACGCCCTGGGCCAGGCGACCACGGGCGTCGAGGACCTCGCCGGCACGGCCGAGGGTGCGGTGTCCGGGGTCGGGGACCAGGTCTCGGAGGCGGGCCAGTCGCTCACGGACATCGCCGAGAAGTTCGACCCGCGCAACTTCTTCTAGGACGTACCAGCTTCCAGGCCGTACCAGCGCGACGACGACGGATCGATTCAGGACGTCGTCGCGCTGGTGTCGCCCCGCGGTCGGCGCAGGCGGAAGGTACGCCGTCGACGGGAGCGAACCGCCTGCCCCGACCGCACACCTAGACGGTGACGACGACCTTCCCACCGGAGCGTCGCCCGGACTCGAGGTACCGGTGCGCGTCCGCGACGTCCGCGAGGTCGAACACCGCGCCGACGGCCGGGGTCAGGGCGCCGAGCCGCACACCGGCGGTCAGGAAGGCGGCCATCCGCCGCACGACCACGGGATCTGTCGTGTGCTCGAAGCTCCGGTACCGATCGGTCACCCGGACCCGGTCCGCCGGTTGCGGCGTGGGGCGCGTGTCGAGAAAGCCCGCCGGGACCAGAACGCCGTCGCGTCGGGTCGCCTCGACCAGGTCGCGCTGCCCCGGGCCCGTCACGAGGTCGAGAGTGATATCAGCCCCCGCACCATCGGTATGACGACGTGTCGCCTCCACGAGGTCCTCACGATCGGTGGCGACGACGGCGCCTGCGCCGGCAGCGAGCAGCTCATCGACCGCCGCCGCGCGGCGGGTGACCGCGATGGGCACCGCGCCGATCTGGTTCGCGATCTGGATCGCCGCCCGGCCGACGCCGCCGGAGGCCGCCGTGACCAGGACGCGGTCGGCGGGCCGCATCCCCGCCGTCTCGAACAGGGCACCGTAGGCGGTGGAATACGCGACCCAGACCGCCGCCGACTCCACGACTCCGAGGCCTGCCGGACGTGCCATGACCTGGTTCGCGGGAACCGTCGTGTACTCGGCATAGCTGCCGCGGACGTGGGCGTCCGGCACAGCCGTCAGGATCACCGGATCGCCGACGCCCCACGAGTCGACGCCGGCGCCCACCGCATCGATGACACCGGTGCCCTCGACGCCGAGGCGTGCGTGAGGTAACGGAGCCTGCATCGGCGGTACGCCCGCTCGCGTCATGATGTCGAGCGGATTGACCGCGAAGGCTTCGATCCTGACCCGCACCTCTCCCGGCCCGGGTTCGACGACGGGTTCGTCGACGATGTGCAGGACGTCCGGGCCGCCCACT
The DNA here is from genome assembly GCF_042728455.1 of Promicromonospora sp. NPDC060204. Taxonomy (NCBI): domain Bacteria; kingdom Bacillati; phylum Actinomycetota; class Actinomycetes; order Micrococcales; family Promicromonosporaceae; genus Promicromonospora; species Promicromonospora sp. NPDC060204. The sequence continues at coordinate 1,916 of NZ_JBHWZO010000215.1, read as the reverse complement.
ACGTCGAACACGACGACACGTGGCATGGTTCCTCCTTCGTTCGTTCCAGTACTGCTCCGGATGACGCTACGGATCGCTGAGTTACCCACTGGTACCTTGTGACGTCATGCAGGACTCCGGAGGATCCGCGTTCCTCGCCGACTGCCCGACCCGCCTGGCGGTCGAGATCATCTCCGACAAGTGGGCCGTGCTGGTGCTGTTCGGACTGAGCACCCGCCCCCGGCGGCACGGCGAGCTCGTCGACCTCATCGGCGGCATCTCGCGCAAGGTCCTGACCCAGACGCTTCGCCGTCTGCAGGACTACGGCCTGGTGGAACGGCATGCCGCGACGCGACGGCAGGTCGCCTACAACCTGACGCCGCTTGGCCGAACCCTGATCGAGCCCATCGAGGTCCTCACGGACTGGGCCAGGGATCACGGGGTAGCTGTCGCCGACTCTCGCGAAGCCGCCGAAGCCGCCGAAGCCGCACGCGCGGCCGCCGTACGCCCTACGAGCTAAGCACTCGTTCCGGCCGCCTGCGCCGCTCTGATCGCCGACGCGAAGTCGGGAGCGACCCCGAGCTGAGCAAGCCACAGATTCGCTGCGTTGTAGCAGTTGAACGTCTCGATCTTTCCGTCCCGGAGATGCCAGAGATCCGCCGTCGGCACGTCGATGCGGCGACCGGTCGGCGGGATCTCGCCGACCGGCGTCGGGAGCCCACCGAGATGCGTCCCCTGAATACGCAGCTCGACGGCGACGACATCACCCATCGCGTGCACGCCGGCCAGCTCACGGTGGATGTCGGGAAACGCAGTGGCGAGACCAGCCAGCGCCTGGGGAATCCCGTCGCTACGGAAGGTCAGCCCATTCGGTACGTCGTTGAACGTACCGTCCTCGGTGAACAAGGCGCGGAATCCATGTCCGTCGAGGACATCCCCTTCCGCCAGCCGGTAGGCCTCGCGCACAACCTCTTCGCTCTTCGTCATCTGGGCTCCTTCTTGACGCTGGGCTGATCACGACCCGCCACCGGGCTGCACATGTTCGGTCACCCCGGAGACGCTGTCCTGGTCAGGGGAAGACCTGCACCTCGCCGCCGTCCACGAACAGCTCGCTGCCGGTCATGAAGCTGGACTGGTCAGAGGCCAGGAAGAGGACGGCGTTCGCGATCTCGGCGGGATCAGCGGTTCGACCCAGGGGTGTGCTGCCGCCCATGCCGTCGAGCAGGGCGCCCGCCTGCTCCGGACTCGCCGCGAGGCCACGGAGCCCGGGGGTGTCGGTGGGGCCCGGCACCACGGTGTTCACGCGCAGACCACGGGGAGCGAGCTCTGCCGCCCAGACCCGGCTGAACTGCCGCAGTGCCGCCTTGGTAGCGGAGTAGACGCCGAAACCGGGGACGCCGCGGCTCGCCGAGCTCGAGCCGGTGAGCACGATGCTGCCGCCACCGTTCAGCAACGGGAGGGCCTTCTGCACCGTGAAGGCGGTGCCTCTCACGTTGATCCCGAAGGTGTGGTCGAAGGCCTCGGGGGTGAGCGAATCAAGGGGCTGGTCCGCCTCGCCGCCACCGGCGTTGGCGAAGAGGACGTCGAGCCGGTTGCCGTCGTCCGCGATCCGGCGGAAGAGGCTGTCGAGGTCGGCCAGATCGGAGACGTCGTTACGGATCGCGATCGCCTGGTCGCCGAGCGCCTGGGCGGCTGCCTCGAGTTCCTGCTCGCGGCGTCCGGTCATGTAGACGAGCGCGCCCTCGGCCACGAAGCGCTCGGCAGTGGCGAGCCCGATGCCCGTGCTCGCGCCGGTGATCAGGGCGGTCTTGTCGGTCAGCTGACCCATGGGTGTTCATCCTCCGTAGCTAGGTGCAGGCAGCACCGGACTGGTGGTCCAGACACGGTCGCGCTCGCCAGGCGAGCATTCTTGACCGTTCGGTCCACCATAAGGATGG
>NZ_JBHWZO010000214.1:0-11093 GCF_042728455.1 Promicromonospora sp. NPDC060204 | reverse complement strand
GGTGACCTGGGCGTCTGACACGTTCGGCGGCGGGAGCTGAGCTCAGGACTCCGTGAGGGCGCCCGACGTCGACTCGAGGTGGGCACGGACGAACCAGTGGAACTGCTCGAGGTCGTGCAGGTGCCCGATGAGCAGGTCGTTGGTGACGTCGTCGAGCTTGGCGGTGGCGTCCGCGGCGTTGCGGTGCGCGGTGATGACGCCGGCGTACACGTCGTCGAGGGCGGCGAGGTGCTGGATGGCGGGTGCGCGGCCGAGTGCGTAGTCGTCCCAGGTACGGGAGGCGACGAGCGCCCCGGGGGTGCCCACGGGCACGACGCCGAGGGTGGCGATGCGTTCGGCGATCTGGTCGACCATGGCGCGGACGGCGTCGACCTGCGGGTCGAGCATCTCGTGGACGCCGATGAAGTGCGGCCCCACGACGTTCCAGTGCACGTGCTTGAGGGTCAGGTGCAGGTCGTTCAGCGCGTGCAGCCGCTGCTGGAGGATCTCGGCGACCTCCGCCCCCTGCTCGGGGGTGAGGGACGGGACGGTGTAGCGGGGCAGCTTCGGGGACATCGGTGGTCCTCCTGTTCCGGCCGGCGGTGGGACGCGTCCATCGTCACGCGGTCAGCGGTGAGTCGCCAGCGCGACGAACGCGATCCCGGCCACGCCGAGGGCGGCGAGGAGGACGGCGCCCGGCAGGGTCGCACCGGAGACGAGCATCGCGAGCGCCGCGAGGAGGGCGGTGCCGCCCAGGACGACGAGGTCGCGTCGCCAGCCGGTGAGCAGGGCTGCGATCTCGGCGCGGCCGCGGAGGGGGACGTGGGCGGCCCACCAGGTGAGGCGGGCGACGAGGTAGCCCTGGAGTGCGACGAGGAGGGACCACGGGTCGAACGCCTGGCCTGTCCCCGGGCCCGGGGACAGGCCCCAGAAGAGCAGGGCGGCCAGGACGAGCGCCCCGGCGGCTGTCGCGGGGGTGGGGCGTACCACCAGGAGGATCGTGAAGAGGGCGGCCAGGCTCCAGACGATCCCGGAGGACAGGTCGGGGGTGCGGGAGGCGGCGGTGAGGAACAGCGCGGGGACGAGGACGACGAGGGCGAGGCGGAGGGTCCAGCCGCGCAGGGTGGGCCCCGTCTCGATGGTGATCTCGGGCAGGGGGCGCGCGGTGGGGTCGCTGGTCAGGCGCAGGCGGGTGCGGGCCGACCGCAGGAGGTGGGACCAGTCGGCGGGTCGGGTGGAGTTCATGGGGTGCCCGTCCGTCCGGGGACGTGTCGTTCGGCGGCGCGGGCGAGGGTCTCGAACCTGATGGCGGCCCGGTCGCGTTCGGAGCCGGCCCAGCGGACAACGGGTACGCCCTCCCCGGTGAGGGCGGCGAGCCGGTCCTCACGTTCCAGGCGGGCGATGCGCCAGGCGATGCGGAGGTGGCTCTCGGTGACGGGGTGGACGTCGGGCAGGGTGTCGATGACGACGACGGGGTGGCCCTTGGTGCGCCAGGTCCGCACGAGGTGCAGGGGCTCGTCGTCGAGCACCGTCGTGAAGAGATAGACGATCGCGTCGGCGGGGACCTGGGGCGGGCGGACCCGGTGGACGGAGGCCCGGTCCTTGGGGTGGGCCAGGGCGAGGCCGTGCACGATGCGGCGCAGGTGACGGCGGCCGGACGCGGGCGGCAGGGGCCGGCGGCGTCGGGCGAGGTCCTCCAGGCCGACGCGGTCGCCGCCCTCGACCAGCGCGCGGGCTATGGAGGCGGCGGCGTGCCGGGCGAGGTCGAGGGAGGTGGGCTCGTCGACGCGGAGGGTGCCGTAGCCGCGCCAGGTGTGCAGGTCGGGTCCGACGTCGTCGCGGGAGTCGACGACGAGCACCGCTGTGGCCTCGGCCGTGGCGTAGGTGCGGCGCACGTAGAGGGTGTCGAGGTCGGGGGAGCGGCGGGCGGTGGTGCGCCAGTCGATGCGGCGCAGGCGGTCGCCCGGGGTGAAGGGGTGGATGTCGCGCAGCTCGGCGCCGTCGCCCAGGCGGCGCGAGGAATGGGGGCCGGTGAGGCCGCGCAGCCGCTGCGGGAGGGGCAGCCTGCCGAGAGGCGCGGCGGCGGGCAGGACCAGTCGGCGGGTGCCGCCGACCTGCACGGGCTCCTGCTCCCACGTGGCGTGGAGCGAGCCGCGCAGGTCGATCGCGAAGGTGTCCTGCGGCCCCGTACGGACGGACGACAGGCGCAGCGGGACGTCGCGGGCCGGGGTCTCGTGCGGTGCCTCGTGAGGTGTCGGGTGCTCTGTCGAATGCTGTGTCGCGCGCAGGGCCACCTCGGTGGTGCGGTGGCCGGCGGCGCCGATACGCAGGTGGACGACGTCGGCGGCGCCGGGCGCGATGCGGAGCGTGGCCGTGAGCTCGCCGGCGGTGGCCGAACCCTCGGGCTCCCGGAGGGTGCCGCGCGGCTCTGCGGCTTTGTTGTCCGGGCGCCCCGACCGGGCCCAGGCCGCGGCGAGCAGACCGGGCACGCCGATCAGGGCCAGGTCGGCTCGCCCGGCGAGCACACCCAGGGCGAGCAGGACGACGCCGGCCACGACGGCGGCGGTGTACACGGAGGTGAGCCGCCAGCCCTGGACGCCGTCAGACCCCGCGCCACCAGACCCCGCGCCACCAGACCGGTCACCCCGGGAGCGCCCCTCGGAGCCGATGACGCCGCCGAAACTCATCGCGACCGGACCGTGGCAGGGGTCGGCACGGCCCGCAGGAGGTCGGACACGACGGTCTCGGGGCGGGTCGCGGAGGCCCACGCGGTCGGGGTCAGGGTGATGCGGTGCGCGAGCACGGGCACGGCGACGCGCTTGACGTCCTCGGGCAGCACGTAGTCACGACCGTCCAGGACGGCGACGGCACGGGCCAGGAGCACGAGGTTCTGCGAGCCGCGCGGCGAGGCGCCGACCTCCAGGGCGGTGTGCCCGCGGGTCGACGCGGCCAGGTCGACGCAGTAGCGCACGACGTCGGGGTCCACGGCGACGGCCTCGGTGCCGGCCTGCATGGCGAGCACTGTCGCGGGATCGACGACCTGGCGCACGGGCGCGGCCTCCTGCCGGCGGGCGAGCCGGCGGGTCAGCACCTCGGCCTCCTGGTCGGCGTCCGGGTAGCCGACGGCGAGGCGGACCATGAACCGGTCGAGCTGCGCCTCGGGCAGCGGGTAGGTGCCCTCGTACTCGACGGGGTTGGACGTCGCCAGCACGTGGAACGGGCGGGGCAGCGGCCGGCTGGTGCCCTCGATGGAGACCTGGCGCTCCGCCATCGCCTCCAGCAGCGCCGACTGGGTCTTCGGGGCGGTGCGGTTGATCTCGTCGGCGAGGAACAGGCCGGTGAACACCGGGCCGGGCCGGAACTCGAACGTGCGGGTGGCCGGGTCGAACACGGACGAGCCGGTGATGTCGGCCGGCAGGAGGTCCGGGGTGCACTGCAGGCGGGCGAAGTCGAGGCCCAGCGCGGCGGCCAGGGACCGGGCCGCGAGGGTCTTGCCGAGCCCGGGCACGTCCTCGAACAGCACGTGCCCGCCCGCGAGGATGGTCGCCAGCGCGACCTGGAGCGCGTCCCGCATGCCGACGACGGCGGTGCCGACCTCGGCGAGGACCCGTTCCCCGAGCGCGGCGACGTCGGCGACGGGCAGGGGGCTCACGGTGCTCGCGGTGCTTGTGCTGCTCGCGCTCGTGCTGGCACCGGCGTCCGGGGCTTCGTTCAGGTCAGGCACGGTTCTCCTCGGGGGTGGGGACGGGCGCGGTGGCGGCCGGGCGTTCTGCGGGCGCCGCGCCCAGGCGTTCGATCGCGTCGAGCCAGGACTGCAGGGTCCGGGCCGTCGGCGCGTGGCGGGACGACAGGCCGCGCACCACGCGTGCGCCGAGCAGCCGCTCGACGTCCTCCGTCGCGGCAGGGTCGGAGGGGTCGACACCGTGGGCACGGACCCGGTCGGCGGCGAGCGCCCGGACGCGGCGGACGACGCGTTCGGTGACGCGTCCGTCGCGGGTGAAGGTGGACCAGCTCAGGTCGGATACGTCGTGCCGTCCGCCGGCGCGGGCCTCGGTGACGACGTGGGGCCACTCGGGGTCGGGGTCGGCGTCCTCGGTCCTGGACCACAGGGCGGCCAGGGCGACGACGACGGCCACGGCCGCGGCGGCGTGCCAGGGGTCGATGATCTGCCAGAAGGCGAGCCCGGCGGCGACGACGACGGCGGTGACCGTGATCGCGGTGAGGCGCTGCCAGTTCCAGTGCCGCTTCATCGAGGTCCGGGCTCCTCTCCGGGGCCGGGTCGCACCGGCCCGGTCTCGTCGGGGCCGGGTTGTTCGACGTCGGGCTGGTCGACGTCGAGCGTGCGCGCGATGTCCGCGAGCGCCGTGCGGGCCTGGGCGACGGTGGTGGTGTCGATGGGGCGGTCGGTGAAGCGGGCGCGCTGGTAGAGGGTGCGCAGGCGGGTGACGGCGTCGGGTGGGGCGGGGGTGGCGGCCAGGACGGTGCTGGTGAACTCGGTGGGGGTCTGGGCGGGGTCGCGGCTGGCGCCGGCGCGCTCTGCTGCTTCTTCGAGGGCAACCCAGGCGGCGACGACGGCGTCGCGGGGGCGGGCGTGTCCTTCGAGGTGTCTCAGGGCGCGGGTGACGGCGTCCTGCAGCTCGGGGAGGTCGATGTCGTCGCCGAGGGTGTCGGTGGTGGTGCCGGCGGCGAGGTTGTCGGGGTCGAGGTCGGTGGGTTCCCGGCGGATGGACAGGAGCTTGCGGGCGGCGAGGGTGAGCAGGACGGCGATCAGCAGGCCGACGAGGGTGACGAGGACCAGGACGACCCAGCGGTTGTCGGCGGGGTCGGGTTGCTGGGCGGGTGGTGCTTCGGGGGTGCCGGAGGGGGCGGGTTGGGACTGCGGGGCCTGGGAGATCTCGACGGTGGGCAGGCGGGGTGTGCTGAAGGTCCAGGGGGTGGCGGTGGCGGCGCCGAGCACGGCGACGACGACGAGCGTGCAGATCAGGGCGAGGCGTGCTCGGGGTGCTGTGCGTGGTGTCGGCTGTGGCATCCGGCGCTGGCTCCCGTGCTGGTTCTCGTGCTGGTTCTCGCGCGTCATCCGGTGGTGAGCCGGTGGGCGTGGACGCCGGCGACGGCGGCCGCGACGAAGGAGGCGGGGTCGGCGTCGAGGCCGCGGCCCATGGTGCGCAACCCGGCGGGGGAGGTGCGCAGGGTGTCGAGGAGGGCGGTGTCGGCGCGGACGTCGACGAGGGTATGCGGGGTGGTGTCGGCCAGGGTGCGGGCCTGGTCGTGGACGCGGCCGGTCAGGGGCGCGCCCCAGGCGGGCAGGTTCTCGACGTCGGCGGTGGGGACGGGTACGGGGACGTCGGCGGGGGCGAGGGCGACGCGGCCGTAGGCGGTCAGGGAATGGTGGGAGACGCCGAGGTGGCGGTCGCGGGGGTCGGCGCCGGAGACGCGCAGGGAGGCGACAGGGCGGCCGCCGAGGGTGGCGGTGGCGTTGACGGCCTCGCCGGCGGCGACGCCGGAGTAACCCCAGCGGGTGCCGGTGCCGAGGTTGCCGGGTCCCTGGGTGACGACGGCGACGTCGCACCCGGCGACGTGCCGCGCGGCCAGGAGGCCGGTGTGCACGGTGACGGCCTCGAGGTCGCCGCCGTAGGCCTGGCCGACGGTGACGCAGGTGGTCAGCCAGTCGGTCTCGCGCAGGGCGGCGACGGTGCGGGAGAACGCGGCGGGCAGGGCGCCGCCGTCGGTCATGACGTAGGCGACCCGCAGGTCGCCGGGTGCGCGTCCGGCGGCGGTGGCGGCGTGGCGCAGCCCGGCGACGACGGCGGGCAGCGCGGAGTGCAGGTCGGCGACGACGACGGGCATGCCGTCGAGGCTGTCGGCGTCGGCCAGGGTGGTGTGGTGGGGCGACTCCTGCTCGTCGACGCCGAGCACCATGGTCTGCAGGGGCGTGTAGCGGGCCTTGACGAGGTGGCCGGGCCCGACGACGGGGTCGGGCGGCAGCCTGGTGCCGGGCGCGGCCGGGCCGACGACGAGGGCGTACCCGCCGGTGCCGAGGCCGCGGGCCAGCGCGGACACGTTCAGGAGCAGCGCGTCGCCGACGGCGGGCTCGCCCACGAGGTCGGTGTAGGCCAAGGCGCGGACCGTCAGCGGTCCGGACGCAGCCTCGCCCGCCCGGCCGGGCAGGGGCCGGTCGAGCGTCACCTGGAGCTCGAGGGCTCCTCGCCACGACTTGCCTGTGGAAATCACGGTCCCGATCCGCCACGTCATCACACGGTGGAGGTTACCGCCCGATACGGTTGACCTGATGTCCAGCGACCTGCCCCCCACCTCATCTCCCACGGTGCCACCCGGTACGTCATCCGGCACGCCGTCGAGCCAGCCCGCAAACCCGGCACTGAACCCGGCCGAACGCCTCCTGAATCTTGTCATCGCGCTCGTGAACACGAACGCGGCCATGACCAAGCAGCAGGTGCGCACCGCCGTGGCCGGCTACTCGGACGCGCCCAGCGACGAGGCGTTCGAGCGGATGTTCGAGCGGGACAAGGACATGCTGCGGGCCCTGGGCATCCCCGTGGTGACGGTCGGCACCGGCGGGCACACCGACGAGCTCGGGTACCGGATCGACCAGGACGCGTACGCGCTGCCGTCGATCGACCTGACGCCGGCCGAGCTCGGCGTGCTGTCGCTGGCCGCGCAGTTCTGGCAGGACAAGACGCTGCAGACCGACATCACGCGCGCCATGGTCAAGCTGCGCGCCGCCGGGGCGGGGGACCCGTCGGCCGACGCACTGGCCGGGCTCGCGCCGTCCGTGCGCGCCGTCGGCGACGCCTACGGGCCGCTCATGGAGGCGATCGAGGCCCGTCGCGTGGTGACGTTCAGCTACCGCGCCGCGTACAACGGGGCCGTGCTGGTCCGGCACGTCGAGCCGTGGCGCATCGCCGCGCGCGACGGCGGCTGGTACCTCATGTGCTTCGACCGCGACCGGCAGGCGCCCCGCGTGTTCCGCATGTCGCGCATCGAGTCGCGTGTGCGCGTCATCGGCCCCGCGAACGCCTACGAGGTACCCGACTTCGACACCGACGCCATGCTGGGCGGCGGACCGCACGGCGAGATGCGGCAGGCCGTCGTCGCCGTCCGCCCCGAGCGCGCGAGCGCGCTGCGCGCCCGCGCCAAGGCCGTGCCCGACGGCGAGCGCAGCGCCTACGACGCCCGCCTGGCCCGCACCACCCGGTCAGGTGCGGGTGCGGCGGCAGGTGACAGTGCCGGTACCGGTGCGGGTGCCGGCGAGAGCGTGAGCGAACCCGCCGGGTGGGACATCCTGCAGGTGCCCTACCGGTCCCTGACCGGCATGGCGTCCGAGGCCGCCGGGTACGGCGCCGCGCTCGTCGTCCTGGAACCCGAGTCCGTGCGCGAAGAGACGGTGCGCCGGCTCACCGCCGCTGCGGCGCTCGGCTCGTCGCACACCGATGTACGGCACGACGTCCGTGTGGAGGTGTCCCGTGGCTGAGCGCGCCGACGACAGGCTCCTGCGCCTGCTGGGCATCGTCGCCTACCTCGACGGCGCCGGGCCCGTGTCCGTGGCCGACCTCGCCGGCCGGTTCGGCACCACCCCCGCGCAGATCCAGAAGGACGTCGACGCCCTGTGGGTCTCCGGCACCCCCGGGTACTGGCCCGACGACCTCATCGACTTCGACGCCGCCTCCATCGACCGCGGCGTCGTGCACCTGACCGAGGCGCGCGGCATGACCCGGCCCCTGCGCCTCGGCACCCGCGAGGCCGTCGCCCTGGTCGCGGCCCTGCGGGCCATGAAGGCGACCGGCGCCGTCCAGGCCGACCCCGCGCGGTCCGCCGTCGTGGAGTCCGCGCTGCGCAAGCTCACCGACGCGACCGGCGAGGCCGCGAGCGCCGTCGACGTGCGGCTCGCTCCGGGCGGTGACAAGCAGGTGGTGGCGGCGATCTCGTCGGCGCTGGCGAACCGGCACCGGCTGCGGATCCGGTACGTGACGTCGTCGGACGTGGTCAGCGAGCGGGACGTGGACCCGGTGCGGCTGCACACGCAGGACGAGTTCGCCTACCTCGCGGCCTGGTGCTACCGGGCGGACGCGCCGCGTACGTTCCGGGTGGACCGCATCCTGGAGGCCACGGAGACGGACGTGCCGGTGCAGGCGCATCCCGGGCAGGAGCCGGAGATAGATTTCGGTGCGCTGTTCGCGGGTGGTTCCTCGCCGCTGGCGACGATCCGGTTCGCGCCGCGGGCGCGGTGGTTCGCGGAGGAGGTGCCGGTCGAGTCGGTGCGCAACCTGCCCGACGGCGACTTCGAGGTCACGCTGCGGGTGACGAACCCGGGGTGGCTGCGCAGCACCCTGATCCGGCTCGCGCCGCTGGTGCGCTCGGTCTCGCCGGAGGCGCTGGCCGCGGACGTCGCGGGTGCGGCCACGGCCGCGCTGGCCCTGTACGGGGACGGCGACGGTGACGGCGCAGATGACGCAGTGGGTACCGGTGGCGTGCGCGACGCAGCCACATCGGCCGATCAGCACTAGGCTGGGCGACCATGTGGTTCTGGGTATGGACCCTCTTGATCGTGGGCACCCTCGTCGGAGCGTTCTTTCTGGCCCGTTCGCTGTGGCGGTCGGCCAGGGGGCTCCTGGAGGAGCTGGGCCGGGCGTCGCAGCGTTTCGGCGAGTCGGCCGACCGGATGCAGGAGGCGTCGGACCGGGCGCGTGAGCCGGCGAGCACGCAGCATGCCGGGCCGAGCCTGTTCGACGACGTGACGATCCACTACCAGCGCGTCCACGCGCAGCGGGTGGCGCGCGCGGGACGCCGGGATGCCCGGCGGGCGCGGAACGTCGCGACCTGGCAGAAGTGGAAGCACTTCAACGAGTAGGCGCCGTACGCGGCCGGCTCAGCAGGGCTAAAACTTGGCACCTTGATCAAATTCACCCCATGCTTTGAGGGCGTCATGACCCTCCGGGGGCGCTCCCCGGCGGTCTTTTCCTGACATCGGGTTTTCCTGACATCGCAGGGGGCTTCCTTGAAGAGATCAAGACGAAGGCTGGTAGGGGTCGCGGTTCTTGCCGCAGCGGTGCTGGTCGGGAGTCAACCGACCATCGCCTCGGCCGGTGCCGGTACCGTCCGGGGCGCGGCTGACGCACCGGTGACGGTCGGCGGGTCCGGCAGGTCCGACAGGCAGCTGACCGCTGACGAGGAAACGCAGCTGCGTTCGTTCTTCGACGAGTACCACGTGGCCGCCACGGACCAGGACGCGCTCCTCGCGTCGTACGAGAGCGGGGGCCGCTGGCTCTCCATGACCGCGGGCGCGGAACCCGTCGACGTGCGCACCGAGGACAAGGACGGCATGCGTTCGACGGTCAGCACCTTCGCCGACGGGTCGGTCGGCGTCTCCGGGACCTCGCTCCCGCAGGACCCGGTGCGGCTGGCTTCCGTGACGGCTCCGTCGGCTCTGTCGTCCCCGTTGGCCCCGTCCTCTCAGTTGGCCCCGTCGTCCGTGACCGGCTGCAGGACGTCGGGCTCGACGCGCGTCATCACCTACACGAACTGCCTGGCCAAGGTGGACAACGGCCTGGTGATGATGTCCTTCCGCTTCACCTGGCGGCTGTACGTCGGGTCCAGCGCGAGCATCACCAGCTACAGCCCCAACAGCCGCGACCACCGGTGCCTGGGCTGCATCATGAGCGACCACCGCGTCTACCGGATCAGCCGCACCAACGTGCGCTACTCCGCGACGATCGGGCTGCCTCCGGGCGAGTACCTCGGGTGGATGGGCGTCCGGGTCGGCACGGGCGGTGCGTCGACCTACCAGGGGCCGTGAGCCCGGATCGGACACCGTCGTGGCCGGCTCGCCCGTCGAGTCCTGCCGCACGTGGGACGGCGATCGCCCGGGGATGGTGACTCTCCCCGGCGATCGCCATTTCATGTCCATGATCCGGCTACCGCTGTGCCCCCTCGGTTCGCGTAGGATCGGGCATATCCGCACCACAATCAGCACCGCACCGTAAGGAGTCACCATGGCTGGCGCAATGCAACCGTGGCACTGGATCGTCCTGCTCGTCGTCGTCCTGCTGCTCTTCGGGTCCACCCGCCTCCCGGGCCTGGCCAAGAGCGTGGGCCAGTCGATGAAGATCTTCAAGAAGGAGATCAAGGACATGCGCGACGACCGGTCGGACGCCGACGGCAACGCTGCCGACAACGCGCCGGGCGCCTCGACCACCACGACCACCGGTTCGACCACCGGATCGGGCTCGACCCCCGGCTTGATCGACCCCAAGGACCGCGACATCCCCAAGGCCTGATCGGTGGCACGTACGAGACGGGCGTCCGACGGTCGGATGCCACTGCTCGAGCACCTGCTCGAGCTCCGCAAGAGGTTTGTCCTGATAGCCGTCGGCCTGGTGGTGGGCGCCATCGCCGGGTGGTTGCTCTACGACCCGCTGCTGGTCCTGCTCCAGCGTCCGCTCGTCGTGGCGGAGCAGATGCGGGGCAACGAGATGACCCTGAACTTCGCCGGGCCGATGGCGGCGCTGGACCTGAAGATCAAGTCGTCGCTGTTCCTGGCCGTGTTCCTGACCTGCCCGTGGTGGCTGTACCAGGTGTGGGCGTTCATCACGCCGGGTCTGAACAAGAACGAGAAGAAGTACGCGTACGGGTTCGTCGGCGCCGCGTTCCCGCTGTTCCTCGGCGGGGCGTACATGGCGTGGCTCGTGTTCCCGCACGCGATCCAGATCCTGTCGGGGTTCCTGCCCGACGACGCGACCGCGTTCACCAACGCCCAGGAGTACCTGTCGCTGGTGATGCGGCTCCTGATCGCGTTCGGGCTCGCGTTCCTGTCGCCGGTGCTGCTGGTCGGCCTGAACTTCGCCGGCCTGCTGTCGGGCAAGGCGCTGCTGGGCGGCTGGCGGTGGGCCATCCTCGTGGCGTTCACGTTCGCGGCGATCATCACGCCGACGCCGGACGCGCTGACGATGGTCCTGGTGGCGCTGCCGATCTGCGTGCTCTACTTCGCAGCCGTCGGCGTGTCGATCCTGCACGACCGGCGTGTCGAGAAGCGGTTCGCCGACGCCGAGGTCTGACGGCCCGCGGTCCCTGGGCGGTACCGGGGCGTGACACACAGG
>NZ_JBHWZO010000213.1:0-11098 GCF_042728455.1 Promicromonospora sp. NPDC060204 | reverse complement strand
TCCCTGACCTGGTCGAACTGCTCCAGCAGTACGCCCAGCCGATCCGTCCGCGCGCCGTCCGTCTCCACACCTGGCTTTCAGCCAGCTGAAAGCGAAGAAACCCGGGCCTCAAAGGGGGAGCAAGCAGGTCTCGACCCGTGCCACGATGCCGGAGTGTTCAAGCGTGAGTACGACCCGTCGCTCGACGTCTTCGATCGTGGGTGTCTCGTGCTGTGGAAGGACGGGGCGATCGCCGGGTACATCTCCACCGAGCTCGGCACCTGGTGGCCCACCTGGAACCCCTTCAGGATCCAGCAACAGGTCTGGCTCACGGTGGTGTGGGCCGACGGCGAACAGGATGTGTACGCCGACCAGCCGCCGTGGGACGGCTTGGTGCCGTCGATTCGCGCAGGCGAGTTGATCGAGGGCGAGGAACCGCACCGCGGCCGCTACACCGTGACATGGCTGTCCGGGGCTGAGCGAGAGGCCAAGCTGGCCGAGCTCGATCTCACTCCGCCGGACTACTGACCACGGCGAGCGAGCGGACCGTGTCGATCGTGTCTGCCTCCGCGGCCGTCTTGTCGTCGCGGTAGCGCAGCACGCGCGCGAAGCGCAGCGCGAGGCCGCCGGGGTAGCGGGTCGAGCGCTGCAGGCCGTCGAACGCGATCTCCACGACCTGCTCCGGCCGGACAGTCACGACCCAGCCGTTGTCCTCGACCTCCAGCTCTCTGAACCGCTCGGTCTGCCACTGGAGCATCTGGTCGGTCATGCCCTTGAACGTCTTGCCGAGCATCACGAAGCCGCCCTCGGGGTCCCGCGCGCCCAGGTGGATGTTCGACAGCCAGCCCTGGCGGCGGCCCGAGCCGCGCTCGACAGCGAGGACCACGAGGTCCAGGGTCTTGCGGGGCTTGACCTTGACCCAGCCGGCGCCGCGCCGTCCGGCCGCGTAGGGGGCGTCGAGCGACTTGACCACGACGCCCTCCTGGCCCTCGCGGACCGCGCCCGCGAAGAACTCCGCCGCCGCCTCCGGGTCGGACGTCAGCAGGCGGCGCACCGTGTGCGGCGCCGCGACCTCGTCCAGCACCGCCAGCCGGTCGCGCAGCGGGGCGTCGAGCAGGTCGCGCCCGTCGGCGTGCAGCACGTCGAAGAAGAACGGGGTCAGCTCGAACTGGTCCGCCAGCGACTCCTCCGCCGACGGCGCCCGGGTCGAGCCGCGCGTCGACTCGTGGGTCGCCGACCGGGCGGCCGTCTCCTGGAACGGTCGGGGCACGCCGTCCGGCCCGACGCCGAGCGCCTCGCCGTCCAGCACCAGCCGATCCGACGGCAGGGCTCGCACCACTTCGACGATCTCCGGCACGCGCTCCGTGATGTCGTCCAGGGAACGCGTCACGACCCGCACCTCGTCGCCCAGGCGGTGCACCTGGATGCGGATTCCGTCGAGCTTCACGTCCACGCACAGCACATCGGGCTCGTCGCCGGAGCCGAGCTTCTCGAATGCCGCTGCGATGTCCGGGGCGGACTGCGCGAGCATCGGCCGCACCGGCCGCCCGACCTCCAGGGTGAACGCCGCCAGCGCGGTCGGCGGGTCGTCCGCGAGGAGCGCGGCGCTCGCGACCGGCCCGGTGGCCCCGCGCAGCATGACGGCGCGGCGGACGGCGTCGGCGGGCGTCCCGGCGGCCTCCGCGACGGCGTCGACGACGACCGAGTCGAGCGCGCCCTGCCGCAGCTCGCCCGCGACCAGGCCGCGGAGGAACGCCTGCTCCCGCTCGGTCGCCGCGCCGAAGAGCTCGGCGGCCGCGGCGGAGCGCGCCTGCGCAGAGCCCGAACCCTCCAGGGCGGCCATCGCGGCGAACGCGGCGTCGACGTCGCGGACCGTGAGCGTGGGCTCTGCCGCGGGCGGCGGGAGGTCGCGCAGCGCGGCGTAACCGAGGCCCGTGCGGCGCTGGCGCAGCGCGCCGGCGAGGTAGGCGACGACGATCTCCAGGTCGTCGGTGACCGTTCCACGGTCCGCCGCGGCGGCGCCGCCGTCCGCCGTCCGGCGCAGCAGGTCGGCGATGGCCGCACGCTTGGCCAGGCGCGAGCGCGTGGCGGCGACGGCGTCGGACGTGGCGGCGACCTCGGCGAGCAGCATGCTCCATCTTGACCCGCCGCCCGGCCGGCCGCGGCCCGAGGTGTCAACGACCGGGGCTGGCAGCGGGTGCTTGGTCAACGGGTCAGGACCACCAGGTCAGGTGGGCTTGGGCCTCCGCCGTCGGCTCAATGAGCTCCCATGCTTCAGCGATGCGGCCGTCCTCGAACCGCATGATGTCGACCACCGTGATCTCCGGACCGGCGGGGAGCCGGCGCCGCGAGTGCAGCAGCACGTGGTCGCCGTCGGCCAGCAGGTGCAGCACCGTGACCTCCATGCCCGCGATGTGTTCCAGCGAGCCGCGGACGGCGGCGAGCCACTCGGTCCTGGTCCGCGATGTCCTGTCGGGCCGGTGGTGGACGAAGTCGTCGGTCAGCACCCGGGCGACGGCGTCGGCGTCGCCCGTCTCGGTAAGGGCCGCGAAGGCGGCGGTGACGATGCTCGTGTTGTCGGCCGTGGTGCGCTCGGCCGCCGCGCGCTCTGTCGTGGTGTCCGGTGTCGTCGTGTCCTGTGTCGTCATGCCCGCAGTCTTCGACCCGGCCGCGGCGGTTGTCGATGAACTGGGAGTTCATGGCGCTCCGGCCCGCCGTGCACGACACTCGACGTCCATGGGAACAGTGGGCGAGCTGCTGCGGCAGTGGCGGCAGCGCCGTCGGCTCAGCCAGCTCGATCTCGCGATCGCCGCCGACGTCTCGGCGCGGCACGTCAGCCTCGTGGAGACCGGGAAGTCCCGGCCGAGCGCCGACATGGTGCTGCGGCTCGCGGAGCAGCTCGACGTGCCGCTGCGCGACCGCAACCGGCTGCTGCTCGCCGCGGGTTTCGCGCCGCGGTACGACGAGCGTCCGCTCGGAACCGACGCCCTGGCGCCCGCCCGGGACGCGGTCGCGCGGGTGCTGCGGGCGCACGAGCCGTACCCGGCGCTGGTCTTCGACCGCGGGTGGAACATCCTGATGACCAACCGGGCTGTCGACCGCTTCTTCGCCGGTGTGGCCCCCGACCTGCTGCGCCCGCCGGTCAATCTCGTGCGGCTCGGCCTGGACCCGCGCGGGCTCGCCCCGCTGGTCGTCAACCTCGCCGACGTGCGTGCGGTGTTCCGCGCGCGGGTGCGGCGCCAGCTCGCCACCGTGCCCGACGCCGGGCTGACCGCCCTCTACGAGGAGCTGCTGGCGCCAGGCGCGCACGACAGCACGCCCGGCTCCCACGGCGACGGCTGCCCGTCGGAACCCGATCGAGCGGAACCCGGCCGGTCGATCGCGGCAGAGTCGGACGTGGTGATCCCCATGATCATCCGGATCGACGGGCGGGAGCTGCGGCTCTTCTCGACGATCACCACGTTCGGCACCCCGATGGACATCACGCTCGACGAGGTGGCGATCGAGTCGTACTACCCGGCTGACGCCGAGAGCGCCGCCTACTTCACCGACGTTGCTGTCACTGACTCCGGCACGGACCCGGTCGGGAACTAGGCCTCAGCCCAGCGGCCACGCCGCCACCGCCTGATCGACCGCGATGCGCACCTGTCCCGCGATCCCCGGCACGAGCTCGTACGGGGCCTCGCCGGCCTTGGGCGCGCGACGCCACGTGCCGACCAGGCGTCCGTCGAGGAGCACTGCCGGCCGGAAGATCCCGTTGGTGAACGGGACGACGGTCCGCATCGCCTCGGCGTCCGCGACCAGGTCACGGTCCTGGTAGCCCAGCACGATCTCGTCGAACCCCGGCACGAGCAGGACGCCGCCGGGTTCGGCGAGCCCGGGCAGGCGCTCGGGCTCGACGCCGGAGTCGGGGCCGTCCGCCGCGCGGCCGATGAGCATCACCTTCCCGTCGACCGTGACGTCGACGACGGCGTCCGGCTCGGTCTCGCGCAGCGTGGCGACGGCGGCGCGCACGGGGGTCTTCGGCAGGCCGAGCCACCAGGCCAGGTCGTCCACCGTGGCGGGTCCGCGGCTCGCGATGTAGGACCGGGCGATGCGGCGCAGGGCGGCGTCGGGCTCCTCGGCCGGACCGCCCGCGACATCACCCACGCCCCCGGAACCACCCGCGCCCGGCGACGCGACCATCTTCTGCTGCGCCCCCGCGAACGGGCCCCAGTGCAGCACCCCGCGCAGTGCCAGGGTGACGATCAGGTGGTACCCGCGCTGCCCCTCGATGGGCACCCCGGCCTGCTGCCACAGGTCGATCATCTCGGCCCGCGTGAACCCGTCCGACGCAGCCAGCGCCTCCCGGGTGATCTTCTCCGCACGGTCGACGAGCGCGTCGTCCAGGCCCTCCGCCTCGCGGACGCGCCGGCCCAGGTGGGTCACGCGCTCACCCGTCAGCGAGACGAGCGCGGCCAGGTCCCGGGGCGTGGTCGCGAAGAGGGTGCCGCGCTGGGTCCAGCCGCGCACCAGCTCGCCGCCGTCGAACGCGGCGCGCACGTCGTCGATCGAGGTGCCCGGGCGCGAGCGGACGGCGATCGCGCGCAGCACCGCGGGCAGGTCCTGCCCCTGCAGGGCTACCATCCGGCGGACGACGTTGCCCGGCGTCGCGGAGCTCGGCCCGTCGTCGCCCGGCGTCGCGGAGCTCGACCCGTCGTCGGGCAGCGCCAGTCCCTGCGTGCGCAGGCGCAGCCGGCGCGCGGCGTCGGGGGCGAGATCCGTGGGTCCGGAGGGCATGCGGGAAGAGTACGTCGCGCCTGTGACACTCACCGGGACCCGCGTGGGGTCGGTGCCGGGCCCGACACCGCAGTGTCTCCCGGGCGAGCCCCGCCGCACCAGTGACGCCGTGTCATGCAGGGGCCTGCGCTATGTCATGGGGGAGCGGTGACGCCGTCACACTGGCAGGTACGGGCCTGGACCGGTGGGATCGAGGCATGACCTCGACACCAGCGAACTCTGCCGACAGCCCGGGCGCCGACACCCCCGGCGCCGACCGGCCCGAGGCCGACGGGCCCGGGCCGACCCGACCGGGCAGGGTGACGCGCGTCTCCGTGCTGACCATCGCGGTGGCACTCCTGGCGGCGACGCTGGCGCCCGGGGCGGCGTCGTCCACCCCGACCTCCCCGTGACGCCCTTATTTGGCATGGTCAAGACCGGCCCGGCCTAGGCTAAACTCGGCTCGCTTGCCTCCGTAGCTCAGCTGGATAGAGCGGGTCACTTCTAATGACTAGGTCGCGGGTTCGAATCCTGCCGGGGGCACTGATCTGCTGTCGTCGGGCGTCGGAGACACCCTCCGACGGCCTGCACAAAACCCTTGTTTCTGCACACCCACCAGCCGCTACGGCTTGGCAGAACGATCTTGACCTATCAGGATGAAGCCGTGACTCCAGGAACACGCTCCGCAGTGCTCGGCCGTCGGGGTGGTGTGGACCCGAACGTTGCGGAGCAGCTCGGCTTCACGGTGCACGACGTCGTGCAGGACCTGCGCCGCGACGTCGCCGCGGCCACCCTGCCCCTGCCCGTCGACGGCGCCGAGGAGGCCGAGGCGTCCCGCGAACGCCTCCTGGCGCAGCTCGACGAGCACCTGCTGCCGCGCCTCGCCGAGCTCTCCAGCCCCGCCGTCGTCGTGCTCGCGGGCTCCACGGGAGCCGGCAAGTCCACGCTCTTCAACAGCCTCCTGGGCGAGGAGGTGTCCGAGGCCGGCGTGCTGCGGCCCACCACCCGCGAGCCCGTCGTGGGCGTGCACCCGCGCGACGTCGACACGCTCACCGCGGGACCCGTCACGGAGCTCGCCCGCCTGGTCAAGCACGAGGGCGTGCCGCGCGGCACCGCGCTGATGGACGCGCCCGACCTCGACTCGCTCCTTAAGGAGAACCGCTCCACGGCCCACCAGCTGCTGGAGGCGGCCGACCTCTGGCTCTTCGTCACCACGGCCGCCCGCTACGGCGACGCGCTCCCGTGGCAGGCGCTCGACCGCGCCAAGGAGCGCGGCGCGAGCGTGGCCATGGTGCTCAACCGGGTGCCCAAGGAGAACCTGACGACGATCCGGGCCGACCTCAACACGCGCATGAAGGAGCGCGGGATGAAGGACGTCCCGCTGTTCATCGTGCCGGACGTCGGACCGCACGAGGGGCTGCTCGACCCCAAGCTGGTGGCGCCCATCCAGCGCTGGCTCAACCTGATGGCCGGCCCCGAGCGCTCGCGCACCGTCATCCTGCGCACCCTCAAGGGCGCGATCGGCGCCCTCCCGGACTGGGTGACGGGCCTGGTGACCGCGGTGGAGCAGCAGGGCACCGCCGCGTTCGACCTCCGCAACGCCGTCCAGGCCGTGGTCCCGGACGCGCAGCTCGCCGCGCGCACGGCCGTCCTGTCGGGGACGTCCGGCGAGGGCACGGTCGCCGCGCGGTTCGCCGAGATCGCCAGCACCGACCACATCTCCCGGGTCACGGTCCGCGACGGCATCGCGCGGACCACCAAGCGCGCCGGGAAGGCGCGCGAGACGGCCCTGCTCCGGCTGCGCGAGGAGGTCGAGGCCACCGCGACCCGCGCGTTCGTCGCCGCCGGCGTGCGCACCGAGGAGAGCCTGCGCGGTGTCCTGGCCGGCCCCGGGGCGCCGCCCGCCGGCGAGACGATCCTCCCGTCCGCGTCGAGCCGCGCCAAGGAGCGCCTCGCCTGGGGCCAGAAGGCGGCCGCGGCCTGGTCCCGCCTGGCCGACGACGTGGTCGGCCGCATGGCGGACGCCGACCCCGCGATGTCCGACCCCGAGGCGGTGGCCCGCGCCACGGGCGCCCGCAAGGCGTTCGGCGACGCCGGGCTGGCGACGCTCCTGCAGGCCACCGCGCTCGGCAACGAGGACTCCATGGCGCTCGTCGACCGCGTGCTTGGCGACAGCGCAGGGGACTCGATCGAGGAGCTGCAGGGCGAACTTGCCGACCAGGTCGCGCTAGCGGTTGCGGAAGAGGCCCGTTCTGTCCAGAGTGCCCTTGACGTCCCCGCGCTAGCCGACGACGCGGCCGCTCCGCTCCGCGTGCGGCTGGCCGAGCTCAGGAGGCTGACATGACGAGCCACGACGCGACCCTCGGCGCTCGGACCGAGGACCTCGGCCGAGCCCTCCAGATCGCCGGATCCCGCCTCGACGACACGGTCTTCGGCAAGGTCGCCAGCTCCGTGGCCGGGGTGCGCGAACGGCTCGCGCTCGGCGTGGACCACACCGTGGTGGCGCTCGCCGGCGGCACCGGGTCGGGCAAGTCGAGCACGTTCAACAAGATCTCCCGCCTCACCTTCGCCGACGTCGGCGTCAAGCGCCCCACCACCGCCAAGGTCACCGCCTGCTCGTGGAGCGACGACGCCGCCACGCTGCTGGACTGGCTCGGCGTGGAGCGGGAGCGCCGCATCACCCGGGCCGGCGAGCTCGACTCGGCCGACGAGGCCGCCCTGAGCGGCCTCGTGCTGCTGGACCTGCCCGACCACGACTCGGTCGCGCCCGCCCACCGCGACGTCGTGGACAAGGTGCTGCCCCTGGTCGACCTGCTGGTCTGGGTCGTGGACCCGCAGAAGTACGCCGACGACGCCCTGCACACCGGCTACCTGCGCGACTCGTCGGGCATGCGGGCCTCCACCGTGGTGGTGCTCAACCAGATCGACACGGTGCCCGTGGGCCAGCGCGACAACCTGGTCAACGACGTGAAGCGCCTGCTGCGCGACGACGGCCTGGACAACGTGCCGGTCATCGCGGCGTCGAGCAAGACGGACATCGGTATCGACGACCTGCGCGGGCTCCTGGAGCAGACGGTGGCCCGCCGGTCCGTGTCGGCCGGCCGCGCCGCGGGGGAGCTGGACGCCGCCGCGACCCTGCTGCTCAGCCAGACCCCGGCAGAGGTGCCGTGGCACATCGACACCGTTCTCGAACGCGAGATCGACGCGCTCGCGCGGGCGGCCGGCCTGGAGTCCGTCGCCGCGCAGGTCGGCGCCGCGGTGCGCAACGGCTACGGCTCGCCCGAGTTCCG
The DNA here is from genome assembly GCF_042728455.1 of Promicromonospora sp. NPDC060204. NCBI lineage: Bacteria > Bacillati > Actinomycetota > Actinomycetes > Micrococcales > Promicromonosporaceae > Promicromonospora > Promicromonospora sp. NPDC060204. The sequence goes on along the minus strand of NZ_JBHWZO010000213.1, from coordinate 3,071 downwards.
CAACCCGGACCCGGACTCGATCGCCCTGTCCCGCTCGCGCTGGCTCACCGGCTCCGGGGAGTCGCTCAAGCCGGGCTGGCAGCGTTCGCTCGCCGAGAGCGTGGCGAGCGCCCGCGACGTCACGAGCGCCGTGTCGACGGCGCTGCAGGGCGTCACCCTGGACACCCGCGGCCCGACGACGCAGCCGCTCACCCGCCGCCTGGCACTCGGGGCGGTACTGCTCGCGGTGCTGCTCGGGATCTGCACGGTGCTGGCCTCGACGGACATCCTGCCCGTGGGCGACACCTGGACCACCGTGCTCGGGGTCGCCGCCGTGGTGGCCGCGGTCGCGGCGCTCGTGGTGTTCCTCGTGGCGATGCAGATGCGCCGCGCGCTCGCCGCGCGCCGGGCGCAGGCCGTCATCGCGTCGGGCCGCGCCGCGCTCGAGCGGGTGCTGCGCCAGACCCTCGGCGTGCCCACCCAGCGGCTGCTCGACGAGCACCGCGCGGTGCGTGAGCTCGCACAGAGTGCGCGCGACGACGGACCCTCGATACCGCTTCGTGTGGAAGAGAACGCGACCACAGGCAGCCAGATCCGGGTTTCGTCAACAGACGACTTCGGGCTGACCGACCTGCGCTCCGTCCGCGCCTGATGCTGGGTACGGGCCGGCCGCGAGGGCCGGTCCGGAAACCCAGGAGGGCTCCATGAACGACGTGACGGTGACTGTCTCCGGCTTCGCCGGCAACTCCCCGGCGCTGCACACGGGCACGGGCAAGCCGTTCGCCATGTTCCGCGTGGCGAGCACGCGGCGCTACGTGAACGACGCCGGCGAGTGGACCGACGGCGCGACGCTGTGGTTCACGGTGAAGGCGTGGCGGACGGCGGCGGTGAACCTGGTCCGGTCGGTCCGCAAGGGCGACCCCGTGGTCGTCACGGGCCGGCTCGAGATGGACGAGTGGGCGGGCCCGGAGGGCGAGCCCCGGAGCGGTCTGGTGATCGCCGCGACCGGGGTCGGCGTGGACGCGACCCGGGGCAAGGTGGAGTACTCGCGGCTCGTCCACCACGATCCGGTGCCGGGTTCCCGGGGCGAGGGCGACGTGGCAGACCTCCCGGGTGACGCCGGGCTGGTCGCGGTGCGGGCGGGCGAGACCGACCCGTTCGACGTCGACCTGTCGGGTGCCGGGGGTGACGAGGAAGACCAGGGCGACGGGGCCGGCGTCGGGCCGCGGGAGCTCGTGACCGCGTAGGCTGGTCCCAGTCGTGCTCAGCGGTCCGCGGGTGTCAGGGTTCTCCTGCGCGGACGAACCCTGGCACCCGCTCCGCGCGAGCGCACCCCATCCGACGTACCTTCTGTGAACGGTGGAACACAGGCAGTGGCTGAATACATCTACTCCATGTACAAGGCGCGCAAGGCGCACGGCGACAAGCTCATCCTCGATGACGTGTCGCTGAACTTCCTGCCCGGCGCCAAGATCGGTGTCGTCGGTCCGAACGGCGCCGGTAAGTCCACGATCCTCAAGATCATGGCCGGGCTGGACACGCCGTCGAACGGCGAGGCACGGCTCTCGCCCGGGTACACCGTGGGCATCCTGCTCCAGGAGCCGCCGCTGAACGAGGAGAAGACGGTCCTCGGCAACGTCCAGGAGGCCGTCGGCGAGATCCTGGCCAAGAAGGCCCGGTTCGACGAGATCTCCGAGCTCATGGCGCAGCCCGACGCGGACTTCGACGCGCTGCTGGCCGAGATGGGCACGCTGCAGGAGGACATCGACGCCGCCGACGCGTGGGACCTCGACTCCCAGCTCGAGCAGGCGATGGACGCCCTGCGCTGCCCGCCGCCGGACGCCGACGTGACGCTGCTGTCCGGTGGTGAGCGCCGCCGCGTCGCCCTGTGCAAGCTGCTCCTGCAGAAGCCCGACCTGCTGCTCCTCGACGAGCCCACCAACCACCTCGACGCCGAGTCCGTGCTGTGGCTCGAGCAGCACCTCGCGGGCTACGCGGGCGCCGTCCTGGCCGTGACCCACGACCGGTACTTCCTCGACCACGTCGCGGAGTGGATCTGCGAGATCGACCGTGGGCGCCTCTACCCGTACGAGGGCAACTACTCGACGTACCTGGAGAAGAAGCAGGCGCGCCTGGAGGTCCAGGGCAAGAAGGACGCCAAGCTCTCCAAGCGCCTCAAGGAGGAGCTGGAGTGGGTGCGGTCCAACGCCAAGGGCCGCCAGACCAAGTCGAAGGCTCGCCTGGCCCGCTACGAGGAGATGGCCGCGGAGGCGGACCGCACCAGGAAGCTCGACTTCGAGGAGATCCAGATCCCCGCCGGCCCGCGCCTGGGCTCGCTGGTGCTGGACGCCACGAACCTCAAGAAGGGCTTCGACGACCGCGTCCTGATCGACGGCCTGACGTTCACGCTGCCGCGCAACGGCATCGTCGGCGTCATCGGCCCGAACGGCGTCGGCAAGACCACGCTCTTCAAGACGATCGTCGGCCTGGAGCCGCTCGACGGCGGCGAGCTGAAGGTCGGCGAGACGGTCTCGATCTCCTACGTCGACCAGTCGCGCGGCGGCATCGACCCCAAGAAGACCCTGTGGGAGGTCGTGTCCGACGGGCTCGACTTCATCAAGGTCGGCAACGTCGAGATCCCGTCGCGCGCCTACGTGGCGTCGTTCGGGTTCAAGGGCCCGGACCAGCAGAAGCCGGCCGGCGTGCTGTCCGGTGGTGAGCGCAACCGCCTCAACCTGGCGCTGACGCTCAAGCAGGGCGGCAACCTGCTGCTGCTCGACGAGCCCACCAACGACCTCGACGTCGAGACCCTCGGCTCGCTGGAGAACGCCCTGCTGGAGTTCCCCGGCTGCGCCGTCGTGGTCTCTCACGACCGGTGGTTCCTCGACCGGGTCGCGACGCACATCCTGGCCTACGAGGGCACCGAGGAGAACCCGTCGAACTGGTACTGGTTCGAGGGCAACTTCGAGTCGTACGAGGCCAACAAGGTCGAGCGCCTGGGCGCCGACGCCGCGCGCCCGCACCGGGTCACGTACCGCAAGCTGACCCGCGACTGACGACGCGGCTCGGGTGCTGGGGCCGAGGAACGCTGT